>USGZ01000138.1 GCA_900554265.1 uncultured Porphyromonadaceae bacterium | reverse complement strand
ATCCCTTACCTGTCTGCCGTTTATATAAATAAGAGGAGTTCCTTTCCCAAGCACCTCTATGCCGGATCCTGACTTTGTAACGAAAGGCATCTTTCCGAGCACTTCTATGGCGGTTCCTGTATTGGCGAGATATGTGCCGGATACGGGAACCCGTACTCCGTCTCCTTTTAGTTTTGCCATAGGACGCGAACCTTTGACCACTGCCTCGCCAAGCATATACGATGCCGGGACAAGAAAAATATCACCTGAGTTGTAACTCGGGTTGTCTATAATCATCTCCTCAAATCCCATTGCCGAGATTTTCAGGAACACGGGGCTGCTGTCTCCCTTAACTGTAAACTTTCCTTCAGTATCAGTGACAGTTCCGTCAATCAGAGTTGAATCATTTAGAGATTGCAACGTCACATTGACAAACTCCAGAGGATTACCGGAATCATCCCTTACGATGCCTTCGTAGGTCTCCACTTCAGCAAAAAGGGTGTTGAATGTCAGGCAGAGCAATAGCCCTGCCATTAAGTTTCTTAATGACATTGAATTATATTTTTTTGATTATTAATTCGTTAAAGACCGCCGACTACAATCCATCCGCCGTAATCGGTTTTCTGCAAGGCTATGTTGTGCCTTTGCATGGTTCCGTCTCTTAGTTCAAGCGTGTATGGTACGAAAATTGAGTTTCCTGTACCGGAGGTGAAAGAATGTCCTATCGAGATCAGTCTTGAACCAATGAATTTTTCTTTGTATGTCAGATCTGATAATTCCTTCATCATTACTTTGTCGAGAATTGCCTCATCCCAGTCTGAGAAGGCATTAAGTATAGTGGTTGCCGCTTCCTCCGCACTGAGACCTTTCAATCCGACAGGCTGGTTCTCCGTCTCCACATACCGGATACCATCGGCGAGACGACATATATCGTTCCTATGCAGCCCATAATTTATCGATATGATCTTCAGCACCGGTATTTCCTGACCGTGAGAGATCACACTCACGGTGGCACTTTTAAGCCGTCTGGTATTTGCATCAATCACATATCTCCGGATATTTTCGGATTCGGCGATAGATGAATTCAGCAGGTAAGGATTGTCAAAAATTCCTTGCGGCATGGCGTGAACGGTAAGAATTATATCGTCACCGCTTTTATTTACCGAATAATCACCGCCTTCACCGCCAATGCAATTATCCAGTTCTGTCTCCAAAATCTTCCGGGGGGACAGTAGGGTAGCCATATATCCCAAGACCTTTGCTTCTTCGGACTGCGGAAGGTGCAAACCTAAATTGAGAGCCGGCATCCATGTGTAGATGTCGGCGCCGTTTCCTATTGCCACACGCTCGCCCTTGTCAACTCTCCATCTCTGAAGCGAATCGGAGTCGGAAATGTATATGCGGTGTGTTACAAAGTCCTCATCTATGTCTATATATCTGAAATTCTCTACAGAGCGGGTCCTGACTTCCACAGTCATTTCAATGTCCTCGGTACCTCCGAGCGCATTTACTGCCTCGGCGAGAAATTCCTTGGCTGACATCCCTGAAGGCACGAGCACAAGCAATATAACGGCTGCGACCGCGCTAAGACTGATTCCGCCGAAAACCCATTTACGAACTCCCTGCTTTCTATTCTTTCTTTCCACAGCACGGATTACCTTAAGGCGCAATTCGTCGGAAGCCTGTATATCTCTTCGTGGCTTCAACAATTCCTTTATTTCTTTATAGTCATCCATGCTGCGAATTTTTAGAATTAATATACTGTTTCCTTAATTTATCCATTCCGGATTTATATCTGGATTTGGCAGTAGACTGAGGAATGGCAAGGATACTGCTGATTTCGACAAACGACAGCCCATCAATTACATTCATTCTAATAATGTCAGCCTCTCGCAAGGGAAGACTGTCAAGAATGGCGTTTATTCTGTCTGCGTCCTCAAGATCCATCACTTCATCAATCATGTCCGCAACGTCAAGATCTCCAATCGACACCATCTCTTGTTTTTGCTTCCGGCAATAATCCTGACATAGATTATAGACTATTCTGAAAAGATATAGCCTTATACTTTCGGGCTTGATTTTTTCATTATTTCTCTCCAGAAATTTCAGAACGGCATCATAAACAAGATCCTCGGCCTCGCCCCTGTTGCCGAGTCGATAATAGGCAAAACGGACAAGATAATCGAGATTTTCCTCGATTATCCTGCTGACGGTTTTGTGTCGAGACTCTTTGAACATGCATTCATATATTTTGATGCTTCTACCTGATAAGACGAAATCTCGCCGTAATCGACGAGATTTGAATGTTAAAATCGCATGCGCATCGAAATTATTGTTGAATTATCAAAGCATTTTCAGGCAAAGTTAGTGAATCTTTCTCTCTGAGGTCATGACAAATGTATAGACCCATGAAAAATCTATTGATTAATCAGCAGTGATATATAACTCCATTGCAACGTCATTGATTCCAATAACGTAAGAGTCTACACTTGCTTGTTGAGCTTGTTGAGTCTATACATTCAAAAGAAATTTGGCGGGGTGGGATTTTTTTTGTAATTTTGCGGTGCTTTTTAGGCAATCCCGTGTGATGGGAAATTAAGGAGCACTTAATTTTTAGTAACACAAACACTTAAACACAATGCAAGTTTACAAACTTACAGCCGCAAACCGCGCCGACCTGGGCAAGAAGGCCACCAAGGCCCTCCGTGCCGAAGGTTTCATCCCCGTAGTCCTCAACAAGGGTAACGAAGCCATCCACCTGAAAGTCAAGAACGACGACGTACGCAAGCTCGTCTACACCCCCGACGTCTTCGCCATCGACCTCGAAGTCGAAGGCAAGAAGTGCATGGCCATCCTCAAGGACATCCAGTTCCACCCCGTAAACGACACCATCCTCCACATCGACCTTCTCGAAGTAAGCGAGGACAAGCCCGTGGTAATCGAAATCCCCGTGAAGCTCGAAGGCCACGCCGAAGGTGTGAAGGCCGGCGGTAAGCTCTCCCTGAGCATGAAGAAACTCAAGGTTCGCGCTCCCTACACCGCTATCCCCGAGCGCGTGGTAATCAATGTCGACAATCTCGGCCTGGGCAAGAGCCTCGCCGTCGGCGACCTGCACTACGACGGCTTCGACCTGGTCAACGCCAAGAACGCCGTCGTATGCGCCGTTCAGCTGACCCGTGCCGCCCGTGGCGCCGCCGCTGCCGCTGCCGAATAATGAAGCACCTGATTGTCGGTCTGGGCAATATCGGCGAAGAATACGCCGGAACCCGCCACAACATAGGATTTATGATATTGGACGCCTTCGCCAAGGCGTCCAATATTTCTTTGACTACCCAGCGCTACGGCGACGTGGGCTCCGGCCGCATCAAGAACCAGCAGGTAGTGCTCCTCAAGCCGAGCACATACATGAACCTGAGCGGAAACGCCGTGCGCTACTGGAAAGAGCAGGAAGGCATCGACACGGAAAATATCCTCGTGCTGGTCGACGACATCGCCCTGCCTTTCGGCGCAATCCGCATGCGCCAGGGCGGCTCCGACGCGGGCCACAACGGCCTGAAGAACATAGCCGCCATGCTCGGCACCAGCGCCTATCCGCGCCTGCGCTTCGGCATCGGAGGCGACTTTCCCCGCGGCTGCCAGGTCGATTACGTTCTCGGTACCTTCCCCGAAGAGCAGCGCAAGGAGCTGCCGGCACGAATCGACGTAGCCGTCGAGGCAGTCCGCGAATGGGTCCTTGCCGGTATCGGCAACGCCATGTGCAAGTTCAACAACAAGTAGGCTCCGGCGATGGGAAAATCCGAAGTACGCATCGACAAGTGGCTCTGGGCAATGCGCATCTACAAGACCCGCACCATAGCCTCCGAGGCCTGCAGGAAGGGCCGCGTGAGCATCGGCGATTCCGCGCCCGTCAAGCCCTCGCGCATGATTTGCGTAGGCGACATCGTGCGTGTGCGCAAGTCGCCCGTCACCTTCTCCTACGAGGTCCTGGCGCTGACCGAGAACCGCCTCGGCGCCAAGCTCGTGCCGGAATACTGCCGCAACGTAACCCCGCAGTCCGAGCTGGATTTGCTGGAAGTCGTGAAGATTTCCGGATTCATCGACCGCGCCAAGGGCACCGGCCGCCCGACCAAGCGCGACGGCCGCGAGCTCAGCTCCTTCAAGGAGTCGATGAGCGACGGATGGGATTTCGATTCCGAGCTCGACGACTGGGACGACGAGGACGACCGGTAAAGTCGTATAGCATCGAACCGTAGGGATGCACGCTCGTGCATCCGCTATAGCATCGAACCGTAGGGATGCACGCTCGTGCATCCGCTATAAGGCGCTGACAATCATCGGATGCTCCAGGGAGCATCCCTACGTCAGTGCGAATTACGGCATCGTGCCGGAATCGCTGAAAGAATAATATTCGTCGTCGCAGACGATAATATGATCCGGAAGGAGCATGTCCATCAAGGCTGCTCCTTCTTTTATTTTGCGGGTCAGGGCAGTGTCCTGGGGACTGGGCGTGAGATTGCCGGAAGGATGGTTGTGGAAAAGTATGATGCCTGTGGCCTTGCACAGCAGGGCCTCGCGGAGAATGATGCGGGAATCGACGACCGTCGCCGTAATTCCGCCGCGGCCTACACAGAAACGCTTGATCATGCGGTTGCCGCGGTTGAGAAAGAGCACCCAGAACTCCTCGTGGTCGAGCCGGTAGAACACGTCCTTCATCTGCCCGAAGGCCGTGCGGCTGTCCGTAATTCTGGCGTCCTCGATTGTCCGGGCGTCGGCGCCGGCCCGCACGCCGATTTCGAGCGCCGCCAGCAGGTTCAGGGCCTTGGCCGGACCTACGCCCTTGTAGCGCTCCATGAGCTCGTGGACGTCCATCCGCGCGATTCTCGAAAGATGGCCTCCGTTGTCGCCGATAATGTCGCGGCAGAGGGTCAGCACGTCCTTGCCCTGGATGCCGGTGCCGAAGATGATGGCCATAAGTTCCTCGTCCGTCAGGCTCTTGATGCCGCCGGCAATGGCTTTCTCGCGCGGCAGCTGATTGTTGTCCAGCGATTTGATTTTCTGTCGTGCCATGCCGCTACTTGCCTTTGCGGATAAGTATTTCCTCGTCGATGTCGCGCCCGCGGCCCAGGAGGATTTTCAGGAACCATGCCTTGAGAAAGCCGCAGCCATATCCGCCGAGCTGCACGCATGCCGCCGGAACCGCAAGCAGGGCGATGCGCGGCGAGCGCGTGGACGCCAGCGCGCCGATAAGAATGGCAAGCAGGTACAGTCCCAGGGGCAGCAGGAACCAGGGCGAAACGACGATGCCGAGAATCAGCAGCCCGACGGCGCCGAGAACGGCCACCGCCGGAAGCGTGTGGACGAGCTTCAGCGAGCCGGGATAGAGCAGGTGCAGGGTGATGCGCGACATGCCGAACACGTAGACCTGGCGCGCGAACTTGCGGAAATCCATGCGGCGCTTGTGCCACACGTATGCCGGGCGTATCAGCCGCGACCCGAAGCCGG
>USGZ01000137.1 GCA_900554265.1 uncultured Porphyromonadaceae bacterium | reverse complement strand
GAGGGCCGCCGCCGCATCGACCTGGTGCGCTTCGGCCGCTTCAACACCTCGGCATGGTGGGACAAGCAGCCCGACGAGGACGACCACACAAAGATATATCCCATTCCGCGTAAGGCTCTCGATACGAACCACAACCTTGTCCAGAACCCCGGATATTGAACCACTTAACAAGAAACAGACATGCGACTGACAAATAAAGTACTGTCAATGCTGGCAATCGGAGGGGCAGCCCTCCTGGCCGGCTGCGATGCCGAGAAGGACCTCCGCGTCGTCCAGATTCCGGAGAAGGATATCGCCTACGAGCAACTCTACATCCTCGGCTACAGCGTCCAGAGTTACACCGACGGCGACCCCTTCGTGTCGAACACGGCCATTCCGATGGACCCCACCGACGACCCCAACGTCTTCACCAAACGCGTGGAGATGTACTACTACAAGGACAACAAGCAGTTCAAGTTCTGCGACGCCCAGGGCGACTGGGACAAAATCCACTACATCGTGCCTGAGTCGGGCGTGGTCGACGGAACTTCCTACGCCTACGTCGAGTTCGGCGAGAACGCCAACCGCGGCGCCGTATGCTCCGAAGGCGCAGGCAACCTGCGCGACAACTTCTGGGGCATCCATGAAGGCGAGGACGGCGTCTACGACGTGACCATCAACGGCAAGACCCTCGAAATCTCCGTAGTCCTCGTCGAGAAGAAGGAAGAACCCTTCACCCCGCAGGAACTCTACATGGTAGGCGACGGCACGCCCGCCGGCTGGAACATCGGCTCACCCGTGCCGATGGAGATGACCGCTCCCCAGATATTCGAGTACACGGGCCCGCTCTACGCCGGCGAGCTCAAGTGCCCGATGCAGATCAGCGACAAGTGGGAGGCTCCGTTCATCATGCCCGCCGTCCACGGAACGACCATCAACCGCAGCGGCGTCGCCGCTCCCGAGTGCGAGTACGTGCCGACCGGCAGCCCGGACTCCAAGTGGCGTATCGAGGAGGAGGGTACCTACCACCTCACCATCGACTGCTCGCACGGCAAGAAGGAAATCACCATCGCCGCCGAATACCTCGGCGAAATCGTGCGCGGCCCCGAGTTCTACATGCTCGGTAACGCCGCCTCCAGCTTCGACTCGAACAGCCCCATGGAGCTCGACTACGACGAGGCCACCGGCACCTTCGTATGGGAAGGCCCGATCTACTACGCCGACCGCAACGCCACCCCGCAGAACGCCAACAAGCAGTTCAAGTTCATCGACCGCACCGGCAACTGGGACGCTGTGACCTACTACATCCCCGAGACCGCTGCCGCCGACGGCGACATCGAGATTATCGGCGAGGGCACCCACAAGATGAAGACCTGCACCTGGAAGGACGGAGCCATCGGTATCGACGCCTTCTGGGGCATCGCCGAGGGCGCCGACGCCATCTACCGCATCGTCGTCGATCCCGACGACCTGAGTTTCACCATGACCCGCACCGGCGACGCCGAACCCCAGCCCGAACCCGAACTGGAGACCGAGCTCTACATCCAGGGCGTTGCCGGCCGCTCCGGCTGCGACTCCAATAATCCCGGCGTACAGCTCCAGCGCGTAGGCGACACCCACACTTTCACCTGGGAGGGCGAGCTCTACTACACCGAGGAGGAGAACAACCGCCAGTTCAACTTCATCACCTCCAAGGGCAACTGGGATTCGGTATTCTTCAT
Organism: uncultured Porphyromonadaceae bacterium; assembly: GCA_900554265.1. Taxonomy (GTDB): domain Bacteria; phylum Bacteroidota; class Bacteroidia; order Bacteroidales; family Muribaculaceae; genus CAG-873. Next base: position 3,785 of record USGZ01000137.1, on the reverse strand, counting down.
CGTGCCCGTCAACGGCGACAGCGACCAGTACCGCGAGCTCGTCCAGGACGGCGGCGTCTACGGCATGAAGCGCATCAAAGGCGCCGGGCAGCCCCTGAGCGCATCCTGGGGCATAGCCCGCGAGAACAACGGCCGCTACCGCATCGAGGCCAATCTCGAGACAATGGAACTCAAGGTGACCAAACTCTGACAATAAACATAAAATCACATAAGCAATGAAACTTATCAAACTACTGGCCGCCGCAGTGCTGACGACGGCCGCAGTCACGGCCTCCGCACAGGAACTGCCCGAGACTCTCTATCTCATCGGCGATGCTACCTGCGCAGGCTGGAACAACAACTATCCCGAACAGATGGTGAAAGTCAGCGACACCGAATTCACATATACCGGCATCTTCAAGAAGGGCGAGTTCAAGCTGCCCTGGGTGAAAGGCGACGGCATGTGGAGCAGCAATACCTTCATGCCCCTCGAGAACGGTCAGAAAGTGACCGGCACCGGCCTCCGCAACAGCGAGAGCTACCTGACCCACAACGGCCAGCCTGACCAGAAATGGTATGTCGAGGACCCGGGCGTCTATAAACTCACCTTCCGCATCGACATCACCGACACCAACTTCGGCACCCTGGACGCAGAACCCGCCGAACTGCCCAACAGCATCTTCATGCTCGGCGCCGCAACCGAACGCTGGTATTCCGACTCCCCGACTGTAGTCCCCGGCGCCGATGGCAAGTACACCTGGACCGGCCCCCTGAACTACTACGGCGAGGACAAGATGGTGAAGTTCGCCCTCTCCTACGGCGACTGGGACAAAATCACCTTCCTCGTGCCGACCGAAACCAACCTCAACGGCAACGTACTGCAAGTCGACCCCGGCACGTATTCCTATCAGGAATCCGCCGAGACCGAACCCGGCGCCCTCAAGGACTGGTTCTGGGGCATCAGGGAAGGCAAGTCCGGCGAGTATGAGATTACCGTCGACACCAACGCCAAGACCGTAAGCTTCAAGCTCCTCAAGAGCTATGCCTTCGACCAGAACAACACCACCGAGCTCTACATGCTCGGCCTGGCCGCCGACAGCTTCGACTCCGAGCATCCCCTGCCCATGACCGCCCTGGGCAACGGCAAATTCTCCTGGTCCGGCAACCTCGATTTCGCCACCGCCGACGGCGACGACAACCACGCCAACAAGCAGTTCAAGTTCGTGACCCCCACCGGCCCCTGGAACAAGGTCTACTACCTCGTACCGACCGGCGCCGAAGCCGACGGCTACATCCAGGAAGTAACTCCCGGCACCTATCCAGTGAAGATGACTACCTGGACCGAGGGCCGCTCGGGCGTCGATGCCTTCTTCGGCGTCACTTCCGGCACCAAGGGTATCTACACCGTAATCGTCGATGTTCCCAACATGAGTTTCGACTTCATCGCCGGCAACTCGGGCGTTGCGGAAATCGAGGCCGTGGCCTTCAATGCAGTCCTCAACGGCGACGTTCTGACCATCGCCGGCGCAGAGGGCGAAGTGGCCGTCTACGACATCGCCGGCCGCAAGCTTCTCGTGGCCGCCAACGGCTCCAACGACGCCTCCCTGCTCGCCGCAGGCATCTACGTCGTTTCCGACGGCCGTAACACCGTCAAGCTCATCAAGAAATAAACCAATTCAGACGCAATGAAAGCAATCAGAAATATACTCGTAGGCCTGGCGCTGGTATCATCCGCCGCAGCCTATGCCTACGATATGCCCGGTGAGCTCTATCTCATCGGCGACGCCACCCCCAACGGATGGAATACTGGCTCTGCGATACCCATGACCAAGGGCGAGAACAATACCTTCGAGTGGGCAGGATACATGAATCCCGCCAATCAGTGTGAACTCAAGTTCCTGGGGCAGAAAGACTGGGGTCCCGTCGCATTCTATGCCACGGTAGCCGGTACCGAGTTTACCACTGCCGAGACTCAGACATTCACCGTCGTATACGGCGGCGACGACAATAAGTGGAAAGTCACTACCCCCGGCTATTATAAGCTGACCCTCGCGCTCAATCCGGGCACGACCGATGACAAGGACGCAGGTACTCTCACGGTGAACTACCTGGGCAACAATGTACCTGAAATCTACATGCTCGGCATGGTGCCGGATAAGTGGAGCGCCAACGAGGGCCTTGCCCTCATTGGCGACAACGGGGTGTTTACCTGGACCGGCGACATCAACTATGGTGGCGAGGACAAGCAGTTCAAGTTCGCGCTCGGACGAGGCGACTGGAATCAGGTATGCTATATCGTTCCGACCGAAGCAACCAATTCCGTTTTTCAGATCGAGCCTGGTTCTTACGGCTATCAGGTGTCGGAGGAATATGAAGGCGGCAAGCTGCTTGACTGGTTCTGGGGTATCAAGCCCGGGCAGTCCGGCAACTACACCATCACTGTAGACCTCAATGCCAAGACCGTGACTCTCGCGCTCAACAAGCTCAAATACGGCTTCGACAAGAACAACGTCGAGGAGCTCTATATGCTCGGCCTGGCAGCCAACAGCTTCGAATCCAAACAACCTTTGCAGATGGAAAGACTCGGCGACGGCAAGTTCCAGTGGAAGGGCAGCCTTGATTACGACACAAACGACGGCAATCCCGAACATCCCAACAAGCAGTTCAAGTTCGTGACTCCTACCGGCGAATGGAACCAGGTATATTATCTCGTTCCCACCTCTGCCGAAGCCGACGGATATATCGAGCAGCTCGAGCCCGGCGAGTACGACATGAAGCCCTGCACCTGGCTCGACGGCCAGACCGGCGTCGACGCTTTCTATGGCCTTAAGCCCGGCATGAAGGACAACTACATAGTCACGGCCGACGTGCCAAACATGAAAGTCAAGCTTGAGCGCGACACCACTACAGGCGTCGGTGAAATCGCTGTCGAAGCCGAGGGCGCCGAGGAGGTCTATGACCTCGCCGGCCGCCGCGTCGACCTCGACAACGCTCCCGCCGGCATCTACATTGTCCGCAAGGGCGGCGAAACCCGGAAAGTCGCTATCCGCTGATGAACGTACGCGTCCTAACGATATCGGCCATCCTGACCCTTGCATCGGTTCTTCCGGTGCAAGGGCGGGACAGCCGTTTCACCCGCGACGGCGTGGCCCCGATGTACTGGATGGGCTACGAGCAGTGTTTCGTCGAGGACCGAGCCCTCGACGAGGCCCGCTGGCGAGCCAACATCAACTGGGTGGCCGAGAACTTGCTGCCGTACGGCTACGACATGGTCTGCACCGACGGCTGGATCGAAGGCGCCCAGACCATCGACTCCAACGGCTATATCACCCGCTACAACTCCGGCTGGGGCCAGGGATTCAGCTTCTACGTAGCTCTGGCGCGGCGAAAGGGCCTGCGCTCGGGCGTGTACTACAACCCCCTGTGGATGAGCCGCGCGGCCTACGATGCCGGCGTGACCGTAAAGGGCACGAACTACAATGTCCGCGACATCAAGGGCGACAGGAACTTCAACGACGCCATCTACTGGGTCGACACCGACCGACCCGGAGCGGAGCAGTGGGTCAAGGGCTATGTGCGCCACTTCATCGACCTGGGTTTCGACTTCCTGCGCGTCGATTTCCTCAACTGGTATGAGAACGACTACGGCACGACCCGTTACCGCCGTGCCCTGCAGTGGATACGCGAGGAAGCCGGCGACGAAATCATGGTATCCCTGGTGATGCCCAACAGCTACAGCCATGCCCGCTCCGAGCGTGAGTTCGGCGATATGTTCCGCATTTCCGAGGACGTGTTCGGCGGCGGTT
>USGZ01000136.1 GCA_900554265.1 uncultured Porphyromonadaceae bacterium | reverse complement strand
AGGCCTGGCGCGTCGGGCGGTCGAGCGACAGGCGCAGGGCCACTCGCTCCAGGGCGCCTTCGAGGTCATCGAGGGTATCCATTCCGGCCAGTACGGCGTGCAGCCGCAGGCCGTGCTCGGCGGCGGCCTTCATCTCCGGGGTGCCGTCCCAGGGGTCGACGGCATCGGGAGGAGCGTCGTCCTCGCCTTCGTCCTCGCTCAGGGCATCGCGGACGCTGACCAGCTCGCGGGTATCCTCGCGGTTATAGACCTCGTAGGCCGGCGCGATTATTTTTTCAGGAGTGTCCCCGGCGCCGGGCTCCCCGGGCTGCGGCAAGGTCGGAGCGCCTGACTCGTAGAGGAATTCGCCCTCGTTCAGTCCGGACTGGTCGGCGATGTTCTCCGGGCATGCGCCGATGGCCGAGCGGAAGTATTTCCCGAAGTTGGGCACTGCCGCGTCGGAATCCGCCGGCGCGCTATGGCTGCAGTAGACTATCAGTTCGTTGCGCGCGCGGGTGAAGGCCACATAGGCGTTGTTGACGCTCTCGCTCATTATTCCGCGGTAGAGGGCGCCGCAGTGGTCCGCGAACTCCGGCGAGGCTTCGGAATCCAGCAGGATATCGGTGTTCTGCAGCTTCAGACGCAGCATCGGCGGAAAGTTGCTGACGCCGTTTTTCTCCAGGTCCGCCAGCACGCCGCCGGCGGGACGCTCAGACGGGAGCGGCAGCCAGATGCGAGTACCGCCTTTGTGGACCATGTCCCAGTCCGACTGAGGGATTATCACGCACGGACGCTCGAGGCCCTTGGAGCGGTGGATGGTCATTATCTGCACGGCGTCCATATCCGCGGCGGACTCGATGGCGAGGCTCTTGCGGCGGTTCGCGTAAAACTCCAGGAAGGCTTCGACGGAGGGGTCGGCGCTCTCCTCATGGGCCAGCGCGAGGTCCTGCAGCGCCGCGATATAGGCATGCTCGGCGGTGCGCGCCTGCGGCGTGAGCTTGCAGGCGACGATTATTTCGATAAGCGCCACAAGGTTCGCCGGATTGCGCCGGCGGATTGCGGCGACGGTATCGCGGATTGTCTGCGTCTCGCCGCCCTTGGCCAGCGCCAGGGCAACCGAGTCCTCGCGGCTGTGGTTCTGACTGCGGAAATAGTGGTAGCGGTTGTTGAAATCCTTGATTTCATCCTGCGAGGCGAACTTCTGGGCCTCCTCGGCCTCGCGGCAGCCTATGTCCTCGCGGTAGCTTTTCTGCACCAGGGCCAGCATGCTGATGATGGTGCGGACGGCCGGCGAGTTGTCCAGAAGCACCACGTTCTTGCTCATGAAGGGCACTTCGGGATGATTACGCCGGAACCAGTTGACCAGGCGCGTGCCGTCGGCATTGCGGCGGATGATTATAAGGATGTCGCTCCAGCGGTAGCCTGCCTCGTGCTGGCGCTTCATGTCGGCATAGACCTTCCCGTAGACCTCCTCGATGTCGATTCCGGGCGAGAAGAAAGCCTTGATGTAGCCGGGCATGGCGGCCAGGCGCGGCGATGGCGTCTGTCGCACGTTGGAGTAGCCGCTGACGCCCAGCTCCCCGGCTACGGCCGCGAAGAGGGCGTTGTTGAAGTTGACTACCGTGTGCGAGCTGCGGTGGTTGGTGTTGTCCTCGGGCAGGCTGCCGCGCGAGACGATGCGCCCGCGGAAGTCGCCGTCGGCCTCGACCTGCCTGTCCAGCAGCCCGGGGTCCGAATTGCGCCATCCGTAGATGGACTGCTTCACGTCGCCGATGATGAGGCAGTCGTTGTCCGTCGCCAGGGCGTTGGTCACCAGCGGCTTTAGGTTCTCCCATTGCCGCGTGCTGGTGTCCTGGAACTCGTCGAGAAGGAGATTTGTCAGCTGCATGCCTACACGCTCGTAGATGAAGGGCGTGTCGCTGCCGTGGATGATGCGGCTTATGAGCTCCCCTGTATCGGCGATGAGAACGGAATTGCTCTGGCGGACGTATTCCTCGACATATCGCATGGACATGAACAGGAACTGGAGGTCGTCGAGCGAGTCGACAAGGCGCGCCAGCACCTGCGCGCGCATGCGGTAGCGGCAGGCGGTGCGGAACATCTCCACGCCGCCGCTGAGGATTGCCGCGCCCTCGGGCGTGCCTTCGACGGCCTTGCGCAGCTCGGCAGGCATGAAGTCGCCCGGCGCCGGTTCTTCTGCGATAAGCCCCAGGGCTTTTTTCGCCGGCTTTATATTGAAGAGGGTGCTGTGCCTGTCCAGGGGAGTGGCCTGCAGGAAGGCGATGCGGTCCGCTATCGATGCCGGAGCCTTGCAGGCGGCCAGGGCCTTGGCCGATGTCAGGACGCCGCGCGCGGAGTCTATTGCGGCGAGGTATGCATCCGGGGCGCGGCGGACGGCATCGGCATATTGCCCGAGAGTCCTGTCGACGCCTTCCTTGAACGCGCTGACGTTCTCTTCGTCGCCGAAGAATTCCTTAAGGGCGTCGGCATGCTCGAGATAGGTCTCGTCCATGGCTTCGTCCATCTCGGCGGCGCGGTCGGTAAGGTCCTGGCTCTCGCGGTTGAACACGTTGCGGATGCGGCCCTGGCTGAGGGCGGATACCATGTAGTCCTTCAGCCAGCGCATCATGCGCGAGTCGTTGCCCTCTGCCCCCTGGTTGATTCTGTCCAGCATCTCGCAGAGACCCTGGAGGATGGCTTCCTTGCGCTCGAGTTTCACCTCGAAGTCGCCCTGCTGGTCGATTTCGCGGGCGAAGGCGCGGAGGATGCTCTGGAAGAAGGAGTCGATGGTGCTGACGTTGAAGTTGCCGTAGTCGTTGAGGAGCTCCTGCAGGGCCTTTGCGGCGGCATCGCGCAGCATGGCGCGGGTGCAGGGGCCCTTGCGGCCGTACTCGGCGATGAGTCGGCCTGCGTAGGGGCTTTCGCCGGGCGTCGGCTCGTCCTGAAGCATCGTCAGTTTCCTGATTTCCTTGATGATGCGCGATTTCATCTCCGCGGTGGCCGCCTTGGTGAAGGTTATGGCAAGGATATGGCGGTGCCGGTCGGGGCTGCGGCGGAATTTGCGCTCCGGGTCGGTGCGGTTGAGGCGGAAACCATCCCCGGCGGGCGAGCCCAGGATAATCTTTATATACTCGTAGGCCAGGGTGAATGTCTTGCCCGAGCCCGCGGAAGCCTTGTAGACGGTAAGCATCGGCGCCCGGGAATCAGAAAGCGTTCTTGTCGCCGGCGAACGCGTTGATTACCGTGCGGCACATGATCTTGATGTCCAGCAGCAGCGACCAGTTCTCGATGTACCACACGTCGCACTCCACGCGGCGCTCCATCTTCCAGAGCTCGTCGGTGATGCCGCGGAAACCGTTGACCTGCGCCCAGCCGGTGATGCCGGGCTTGACGGCGTGTCGCACCATGTACTGGTCGACCAGCCGCGTGTACTCCTCGGTGTGCTTGAGCATGTGCGGGCGCGGCCCTACGACGCTCATCTCGCCCTTCCAGACGTTGATGAACTGCGGCAGCTCGTCCAGCGAGGTGCGCCGGAGGAAGTCGCCTACGCGTGTCTTGCGGGGGTCGTGCTCGGTGGCCTGGGCGCTGTCGCTGGTGCTGTTGACCTTCATGGTCCTGAATTTCAGGCACATGAACGACTTGCCGCGCAGACCCGTGCGCTCCTGGCGGAAATAGACGGGCCCGGGAGAACTGGCCTTGATGGCTATGGCTACCGGAATATATATCAGCGGATAGAAAACCAGGAAGGTGCCGCTTACCAGCAGGTCGAAGGCGCGTTTTACGGCATGGTTGAAGGTGCCGGCAAGGGGGTTGTGGCGCAGGCTCAGCACGGGCATGGAGCCGATGTTGTGCAGCTCGAAGCCGCGGGGCAGCGTGCGTGGTATCTGGGGCACGTAGTAGAACTCTACCACCTGGTCGTCGGCAATCTTGATTACCTTCGCAAGGGAGTCGCTGTGGCCCGAAAGGGTGAAGAATATCTGCTGCACGTCGTTCTCGCGCACGAAGTCGCTCAGGCGGTCGACATTGCCGATGTAGCGGCCCTCGAAGTGGGAGTCGAAGCCGTCGTCGAAGAAGCCCATGATGTTGTAGCCGAAGCCGGGGTCTTCCTTCATGGCCTGCGACAGGCGCATGGCGGCCGGCCCCGTGCCGATAATCACAACGCGCGTGTAGTTGTAACCGTGGCGACGGTAGGTCTTAAGCAGGTAGTTGCCGGTGAGGTCGAAGAGCATCAGCGACACCGTCAGCAGACTGTAGAAAGTCAGGTAAAGCCGGTAGGTGAACGAGGGAATGCGCAGGAAGGCTATCAGCGACATGAACACCAGCAGATGCATCACGATGGTGATCAGCGTATTCCTCATCACGTTCTCCATGCGTATGGCGCGGCTCTCGTGCGGGTTCAGGTACGCCAGTACCAGCCCCGGCACAAGGGCCACGTTGACGCACAGCCATAGTTCCCGCAGGACGCCGCGGTCGACGTCGATCTGCAGGCACAATTCAAGCGTCAGCCAGAATATCAGGTTGACGATGGCAATGTCGCCGAGGTTGAAAAGTGTCGGTATATACCTCCCTCGGCCGTCGGTGCGTACGGGTGTGGTCAAAACCGAACTCTGTTATGAGATTTTCTCGTCGAGGATCTTTACTTTGTCGAGGATTTCGCGGATGTCTTCCTTGAGGCGCTCGATGCGGCGTTCCATGTCCTTGACCAGGCTGTCGCCGGACTTGGAACGGGAGCTCAGGAAGCCCAGGTTGTTCTCGTAGGTGCGCAGTTCGTTGCGGCGGGCCTCGGCGGCGCGGAGTAGCTTCTCGCGCTCGCGGAACACCTTGTCGTCGTCGCCCTCGAGCTTGGCCACGTTGGCGGCGAAGCGTTCCTTGCGGGCGCCGCGCTCGGCCATGTCGAAGTGGCGGCGTACGGCGTCGACGGCGTCGCGGTAGGCGGCGTAGAGCTTGTCCTTCTCGCGGAAAGGAACGTGGCCGGTCTCGTTCCACCGCGCCTGCAGCTCGCGCAGGGCATCCATGGCTGCGGATTTTTCGATATCCTCGCCGGTAATCAGGGCGGAAAGCTTGCCTACGATTTCGCGCTTGGTCTTGAGGTTGGCGGTCTCGATGGCGCGGGTGCCGCTGCCGGCTTTCTTCTTGGCGTCGAAGAAGGCGTCGCAGGCCGTGGTGAAGCGCTTCCACAGGGCGTCGCTGTACTTCTTGGGCACGGCGCCGATGGTGCGCCATTCCTTCTGCATCTCTACGAAGCGGTCGGTGGCCTTCTTCCATTCGGTGCTGGTGCTCAGGGCCTCGGCCTCCTCGGCCAGCTGCTGCTTGCGGGCGAGGTTCCTGTTGAGTTCGTCGCGTGTGTTGCGGAAGAACTCGGCCTTGGCGGCGAAGAAGGCGTCGCAGCGGCCGCGGAAGCGCGCGAAGAGTGTGCGGTTCTGCTTCTTCGAGGCGAAGCCCAGGGTCTTCCATTCCTTCTGCAGTTCGAGCACCTGTTCGGTTGCCTGCTCCCAGGCGTTGAAGGTCTTCAGACCCTCCATATCGATGGCCTCCAGGCGTTCGCAGAGTGCGGTCTTGGCGGCCTCGTTCTC
>USGZ01000135.1 GCA_900554265.1 uncultured Porphyromonadaceae bacterium | reverse complement strand
TACGCGACAACGGCAGCTCCCGCATCCGCCGCTTCGGCGACTACAATAATCCCGGACACTACAACTTGCCCTTCCGCGGCATCGACAATACCACCTGGGGTATCGACGCATACTACTTCTTCAACCACAAGAAATATTCCGAAGCTGCCTCTTTCAACTTCAGCCGCATCCAGAAACGCAGCCAGGGAGCTTTCTATACCGGATTCTCGATCTACACGCAGAAACTCGACTTCAACTTCCGCGAGCTGCCCTCGGACCTTATAATCCAGCTGCCGCCAAGCTGGAAGAACGCCCACTACCGCGTCAACACCCACAACTACGCAGTCCGCCTCGGCTACGGCTACAACTGGGTGTTCCACCGCAACTGGGTTCTCGGAGTCAGCGAGAGCCCAATCGTAGGCATCCGCAAGGGTTTCGTCAACTCTGATATCGAGAAAGTATCATTCTCGATGTACAACCGCATGAAACTCAGCGTATGCTGGAATCACAACCGCTGGTTCTTCGGCGCCACAGGCAAGTTCGACCTTGCAATCATCAACGACGAAAAGACAACCTACGCCGGCGCCGTACTCAGCGCCGAAGCCGTAGCGGGATTCAGATTCAATATATGGTAGTCCGATGCGTAATGCAAAAATTAATTTAAAATTTAGAATACATAATGCATAATTAAGAGTGTAGAATTCATAATGCATAATTAACAAGGCCTAAAAACCCTCGTCCCTCGTTCCTCCTCGCTCGTCCCTCGTTCCTCCTCGCTCGTCCCTCTAAAACCTAAAGCCTCATAACAATGGATCTTTTTCTCAACATCATATATCTTATCGGCAGCCTCGCGCTGATTCTTTTCGGAGCCAACTGGCTTACCGACGGCGGCTCGGGCGTGGCCAAGCGCTTCGGACTCAGCGAAATGGTTATCGGCCTGACTATCGTAGCCTTCGGAACCTCCGCTCCCGAGCTGGTAATCAGCACCGTCTCCGCCATAAAGGGCAATGCCGGCATCGCCGTGGGCAACATCGTAGGCAGCAATATCGCCAACATACTCCTGATTATCGGCATAGTAGCCGCAATAAGGCCCATCGTAATCCAGAGAACAGTGATGAACAACGAGATTCCCCTTGTAATCCTCGCCTCGGTCGCCCTGCTCGCCTGCGGCAACTCGATGCTCCTGGACGGAACGCCGAACATCATAAGCCGCGTGGACGGCATTATGCTGCTTCTGTTTTTCGCCATTTTCATGCGCTATACCATAGCCCAGGCCAAATATTCCTCCGAACCCGCCACCGACGCCGCACCCGGCGCCGCCAAGCCCTCAGGCTTCTGGAAATCAGTCGGACTCATCGTCATCGGGCTGGGCGCGCTGATATTCGGCGGCGATGTGTTCGTCGACAGCGCCTCGGCAATCGCCTCGCGCTTCGGAGTCAGCGACGCCGTAATCGGCCTTACGGTCGTGGCACTGGGCACCTCGCTGCCCGAACTGGCCACTTCCGCCGTCGCCGCCGTCAAGGGCCATCCCGGCCTGGCCGTGGGCAACGTTATCGGAAGCTGCCTGTTCAATATCCTCTTCATTCTCGGACTCGACGCCCTTATCCGCCCGCTGCCCTTCGGTACGATAGGCAACGCCGACCTGCTCACGATGACCGGCGCGGCCCTGCTATTCTGGATCTGCGGATGGTTCGTCGGCAGGCGCACCATCACCCGCGGCGAAGGCTTCCTTATGGCTGCCTGCTACGCCGCCTACATCATCTATTTGGTTGTCAACGCGTAGAGCATGCGTTCACCGTAGCGGGCGCACCGCACGTGTTAAATTTTCAGGTTGAAGCGAACAAACTTTTCGCTGGCAATGTTAGAATATCAAAATTAAGAAAAAACAAGTCTAACAATTACCCTATTCAACCAAAATGAAAAAGAACGTACTCTTCACCGTTGTTGCCGGTTTGGGCCTGATGGTCCCCGCCGTAGCTAACGCACAGGAGGAAACTGTCGTGGTGGAAGAAACCGCCGTCGTTAAGGAAGTTCCCTGTGGCACCAAATATTACGTGACCAAACACGACAACTGGTTCCTGCAGTTCGGCGCCGGTATCGACGCGCCCTTCGTCGAAGGCGCAAACCGCGAAGGCAAGCGCAAAACCTCCCTCTCCGTGAACTACAACGTCGGCTTCGGCAAGTGGTTCTCCCCGTATCTGGGATGGCGTCTGAACTTCAACGGCGGTCCTCTCCACATGAACACCTCCGGCACATTCGTAAAAGCCAAATACGTAGGCGCCAACTTCGACTTAATGTGGGACATGTGCAATAGCCTCGGCGGAGTGAAGGCCGACCGCGTGGTTTCCGTGATTCCCTTCGTAGGTATCGGCGGCACATATGCCTGGGACTTCAAACCCAATATCTCCAACATCGCCAAGCACGACGGCAAGGGCTTCAAGAGCTCGTCCTGGACCCTCCCCGTTTCCGCAGGTCTCCAGCTCCGCTTCCGTCTGAGCAAATACGTGGACTTCTTCACCGAAGCACGCGCCGGATTCTACGGCGATAACTTCAACACCCTCGCCTACGGCCGCGACGTCGACATCAACGTAACCCTCAACGGCGGCTTCACCATCAACTTCGGCGGCCGCAAGTACAACGAATACAATCCCTGCGACTACCTGGGCTACATCGACAACCTCAACAATCAGGTCAACGACCTCCGCGGCGCCCTCGCAACGACCTCCGCAGCCCTGGCCGCTGCCGAAGCACAGCTGCCCTGCCCCGAATACGAGGCTCCCGAACCTGTAGCCGCTCCCGCCGCCCCGATGATGGCCTCCGTACGATTCACCATCAACAGCGCACGCATCTCCGACCAGGAAATGGTGAACGTCTACAACGTTTCCGAGTGGATGAAGGCCTATCCCGACCAGAACGTCGCCATCGTAGGCTACGCCGACCGTGACACCGGTACCAGCGAATACAACATGGGTCTCAGCCGTCGCCGCGCACAGGCCGTGTTCGATGTCCTGACCAACACCTACGGCATCAATCCCGACCGTCTGGTTATCCAGGCCGAAGGCTCCGACGTCCAGCCTTACGACAACAACAACAGCTGGAACCGCATCGTCCTCTTCAACGCAGGCGAATAAACACCGACTGACATAAAACGCCACAGAAAGGCGCCCCGGCCATCCCGAGGGCGCCTTTTTGCCGCCCGGGCCTGTTTTTTCGCCTTAGCCCTTGCCAATCGCAGGATTTTTAGTAATTTTGCTTGATAAACCGCTCACTAATCACTCATGAAACACATAATCCTTCCTGTGCTGCTGGCCGCGGCTTTCGCCGCAGGCGCTGCCGATGCGCCTCTGTGGCTCCGCGACGCCAGAATTTCTCCCGACGGTTCAAAGATTGCTTTCACTTACAAGGGCGACATCTATACCGTTCCGACAAGCGGAGGCATCGCCACCCGCATCACATCACAGCCCACATACGAACAGCTCCCCGTATGGAGCCCCGACAGCCGCACGCTCGCATTCGCCAGCGACGCCACCGGCAATGCCGATATCTACATCGCGCCCGCGGACGGCTCCGGAAGCTGGAAACGCCTGACTTTCGGCTCCGGGCAGGACTATCCCGAGGCTTTCACGCCCGACGGCAGCTCGGTGCTCTACTCAGCCGCCATCCAGGATCCTGCCTCCAGCTCGCAGTACCCCGTATCGAGACTCACTGAAGTCTACTCCGTCCCGACGTCCGGCGGCGCGCCGTCGCAGCTACTGGCCACTCCCGCCCGCGGCATCAGCTGGGCATCCGACGGCCGCAGCTTCGTCTACAACGACGTGAAGGGCTTCGAGGACACCTGGCGCAAACACCACATTTCCTCCGTTACCCGCGACATATGGCGCTTCACACCCGCCACGGGACGCCATGAGAAGATTGTCGACTTTCCCGGCGAGGACCTCGACCCCATCCTCTGCGGCGACACTCTCTACTACATCGCCGAGCGCGCCCCCCAGCGCAGCCTCAACGTCTACCGCGAAATCCTCGGCCAGCCCGGCTCCGCACGCCCCCTTACCGACTTCAGCACCCACCCCGTCCGCTTCCTCAGCCGCGCCGCCAACGGCACCCTGGCCTTCACATACGACGGCGAGCTCTACACCCTGCGTCCCGGCGCCCGCCGTCCCGCCAAGGTCAGCGTGAGCATCAACGCCGACTATCCCGACGAGACCGAGACCCTCAGCAGCTCCCGCGGCGGCCGCGGCGCCACAATCAGCCCCGACGGCAAGAACGTGGCCTTCATCTACCGCGGCGACGTATTCGTCACTTCCGTCGAATACTCCACCACCAAGCGGGTCACCTCGACCCCGCAGGCCGAGTCGGACGTGTCCTGGGGCAACGACAGCACACTCTACTACGCTTCCGAGCGCAACGGACGCTCCAACATCTACCGGGCCACTCCCGCGCGCCGCGGCTCCGAGAACGACTTCACCCACGCCACCGTCATCGACGAAGAGCGCGTCTTCCCCGACGACAGCCACGAACGCACCTCACCGCGCCTGAGCCCGGACGGCAAGAAGCTCGCCTTCCTGCTGGACCGCAACAAGCTCGCCGTGATGGACATGGACAGCAAGAAAGTCCGCGAACTCACGCCCCGACGCATGCACCCCGAGCGCGACGGCCATATGGACTACGCCTGGAGCCCCGACTCCAAATGGATTGCGATGGACATCGTCGAAGGCCGTGCGCCTTATACCGACATCGCCATCGTCAACGTTGCGGACGGCACCGTGACCAACATAACTCAGAGCGGCTACTTCGACACCGAACCCCGCTGGGCCCTCGACGGCAACGCAATCACCTTCCAGTCCGAGCGCTACGGCATGCGCAACCATGCCAGCTGGGGCTCGCAGAGCGACGTGATGATCGTGTTCATGAACCAGGACGCCCTGACCCGCTTCAACCGCAGCAAGGAATCCCGCGAACTCGCCGAAGCCGACGGCCAGAAGGACGCCTGGCGCGAGGGCGACATCATAGTCGAACTCGAAGGCATCCACGACCGACAGCAGCGCCTGACACCCTTCTCGACCGACCTCTACGACGGTATCCTCGACGATGAAGGGACCACTCTCTACTTCACCTCCAGCTCCGACGACGGCGCCTTCCTCTGGGAATACGACCTGGACGAGGAAGACCTCGACATGAAGCGGCGCCTCAGCGACCCCGCCGGATTCGAGGCCACCCCGGACGGCAAGAAGATTTTCCTCTTCGGCTCCTCGCTCAGCGACCTCAAGGGCAAGAAGATAAGCTACAGCGCCCGCATGCGCCTCGACCACGCCGCCGAGCGCGAGGCAATGTACGACAACATGGCCCGCGAAGTCGAGCAGCGTTTCCTGACCACCGACATGAACGGCTGCGACTGGCATAAGATGGTGCGCGAATACCGCAAGTTCCTCCCCCATATCAACAACAACTACGACTACGCCGAGATGCTCAGCGAGCTCCTGGGCGAACTCAACGTAAGCCACACCGGCGGCCGCTACCGCGGCAGCTCGGATACCAAAGTCGACGACCGCACCGCCTCCCTGGGCGTACTCTACGACATG
>USGZ01000134.1 GCA_900554265.1 uncultured Porphyromonadaceae bacterium | reverse complement strand
GTCAGGGTATATGTCTCGTTTATGCCGGGATACCGGTCCATCTGGATGCTCACGCGCCCGAGGACCCAGCCGATGTTGTATTTTATTAGAGTCGAGTAGCCGATGCCGAGTGCGTTGGCATGGTCGGTGGCCACTTCGATTATGCGCTCCGCGATTCTGGTCAGGGGCATGCGCTCCTCGGCGTCGCACTCGCCGGCTGTGAGGAAAAACTCCTTGGAAAAAGATTCTAAGCCTTCGTACATTTGCAAATATTTAACGCTTCCGATTTTTGCTGCGGCAAAGTAAGTAAAAAAAATCCGCATAATTGCCCGCGGTTGCGGTTTTTTTGCTACCTTTGCACTTGAAAAAGCGGCGAAAAGAGTCTAAGAGGGACTTAACTCGCTGCGGGTTAGCGTATTCCACTCTCTTTCTCCGCCGGCCTCAACCTGAGAATCTTATGACAAATAGTTGTAAAATTAACAACATACTATGATATCAACAGCCATTTTTGGTATACAGAACAGCGGAGTCCTGGCCATTACGGCCATGCTCACGGGCGTGGCTCTGGTATTCCTGGCGCTTTTCATCGCCAAGAAAATCTCCCCGCGCTCCTTCAATCCCCAGAAAGGAGAGCCTTACGAATGCGGCATCCCTACCCGCGGCGAAAGCATGGCCCAGCTGCATGTCGGCTACTATCTCTTTGCCATCCTGTTCCTGATGTTCGATGTCGAGACGGTCTTCCTCTTCCCCTGGGCGGTGAAGATGCGTGAGCTCGGCGCCGACGGACTGCTCTGCATCGCTGTATTCTTCGGTGTATTAGTGCTGGGTCTTGTATATGCCTGGCGGAAAGGAGCTCTCGAATGGAAGTAACCACCAAAAGCATGCCTTACGAGGCCTGGAAAGACAACGAATATATCGAGGGGCTCGTCAAGGAGCTCCAGGAAAGCGGAACCAACGTAATCGTCGGCTCGCTGGACAAACTCATCAACTGGGGCCGCTCGAACTCCATCTGGCCGCTGACCTTCGCCACGAGCTGCTGCGGCATCGAATTCGTGAGCCTCGGCGCCGCCCGCTTCGACATGGCCCGCTTCGGCTGGGAAGTAGCCCGCTCGAGCCCCCGTCAGGCCGACTTCATGATGGTGGCCGGTACGATCGTCCACCGCATGGTGCCCGTCTTCCGCCGCCTCTACGACCAGCTCGCCGAACCCAAGTACGTGATTGCCTGCGGCAGTTGCGCCATCTCCGGCGGTCCCTTCCGCAAGAGCTACCATGTGGCCAAGGGCATCGAGGACATCGTGCCCGTCGACGTGTTCGTCCCCGGCTGTCCTCCCCGTCCCGAAGCCATGATCTACGGCATCATGCAGCTCAGCCGCAAAATCAAGGTCGAGCGCTTCTTCGGCGGCGTAAACCGTCAGGAAAAACAGAAAGAATTTCTCGAGTCCCATCCCGTTGCCGGTGTGGAAGATTAACTCTATATATCCTTAAAATCTCCCGAAATGGGCAATATCAACGATATAATCGCCAAAAAATTTCCGGAAGCCAGTTTCTCCGGCGACACTAACCCCATAGTGACCGTCGACGACTCGCAGTGGCACAGCCTGGCGCTGTACCTGCGCGACACCGAAGGCCTGCAGATGGACTACCTCGTTACCGTCGTGGGCATGGACTGGTCCGAAGGCCTCGGATGTATATATTATGTGTCCAGCTCCGTGACCAACCAGATTCTCGGAGTCAAGGTCATGGCCAAGGGCACGCGCGAGTGTCCGACGGTGACTTCCGCCGCCGATGTATGGAAAGTCGCGACCCTCTACGAACGTGAGGTCTACGACTTCTACGGCATTATCTTCCTGAACAATCCGGACATGCGCCGCCTCTTCCTGAGCATCGACTGGAAGGGCTTCCCCCTGCGCAAGGACTACGACGCCGACCCGGCCGTCAACCCCGTGAGCGTCGAGAGCGAGCGCCAGTCCGACTTCACCCGCCGCTATACCCTCAACGACAAGGGCGAAGTGGTATGCAACGAGGTCCGCATCTTCGAGCCCGAGGACTTCGTGGTCAACATCGGCCCGCAGCACCCGGCAACCCACGGCGTGCTCCGCTTCCGTACTGCCGTCGACGGCGAGGAAGTGAAGAAAATCGACGTTTACTGCGGCTACATCCACCGCGGCATCGAGAAACTCTGCGAGAACCTCACCTACCCGCAGACCCTTCACTTCATGGACCGAATGGACTACTTCTCGGCCCATAACTACCACCACGCCCTGTGCATGATCTACGAGAAGGCCATGGGCCTGGAAATCAGCCGCCGTGCTCAGGTTATCCGCGTGATGATGGACGAGCTCAGCCGTATCGCCTCGCACTGCCTCTTCATCGGCACCTACTGCATGGACCTCGGCGCGACCACGATGCTCTTCTATACCCTGCGTGTCCGCGAGCAGATTCTCGACATTATGGAGAAGACCTGCGGCGCCCGCATGACTTTCAACTACGAGTGCATCGGCGGCGTGATGCAGGACCTCGACAAGGACTTCCAGAAGGACGTCAAGGAGCTCCTGGCCGTAATACCCAAGAACATCAAGGAGTACAACGACCTCTTTACGGGCAATATCGTGACGAAGAACCGCCTCGAGGGCGTAGGTTATCTGAGCCGAGAGGACGCCATCTCCTACGGCGTCACCGGTCCTTCCGGCCGCGCCTCCGGCTGGGCCTGCGACATGCGTAAGCTCCACCCCTACAGCATCTACTCCGAACTCGACTTCGAGGAAGTGCTGGATACAGCCGGCGACTCCATGGCCCGCTTCAAATGCCGCATGCGCGAAATAGAGCAGAGCGCGAAGATTCTCGAGCAGCTCGTCGACAACATCCCCGAAGGCGAATACCTGGTCAAGGTGCCCAAGGTCGTCAAGTTGCCCGCCGGCTCGTGGTTCCAGCTCACCGAGGGCTGCCGTGGCGCCTTCGGCATCTACCTCGAGAGCGACGGAAGCACCAAGCCCTACCGCCTGAAGCTCGCCACTCCCTGCCTGCCCCAGGCCGGAGTCGTGGATCACATCACCCGCGGCTTCAAGATCGCCGACCTTATCACCATCGGCGGCTCGCTGGACTACATCGTGCCGGACATCGACCGCTAAATATCAATAAGCCAATCAGATATTCCTCAATAGTTTCTTAGTAATGACACCCGGAAATATCACAGCACTCTTTCTCGACTCCACGGCCGTACATACGCTGCTGACCCAGACCCTCGGGATTCCCGAAGGCTGGACCGTCCTGATCGAGTGCCTGCTCGTCGGCGTCGGCCTTCTGCTGGTCTACGCTCTGCTGGCATTGTTCTACATCTACTACGAGCGCAAGCTGTGCGCCGCCTTCCAGTGCCGTCTCGGCCCGAACCGCGTAGGTCCCTGGGGCCTGCTGCAGAGCTTCGCGGACATGTTCAAGATGCTCATCAAGGAGATTATCCATCTCGAACACATCGACCGCTTCCTCTTCGCCCTGGCTCCCTACCTGGTAATCATAGCCTCCATGCTCGCCTTCGCCAACCTTCCCTGGAGCGAAGGATGGCAGGTAATCGACTTCAACATCGGCATCTTCTTCCTGATAGCCGTGTCGAGCATCGGCGTGCTGGGCATCCTGCTGGCAGGATGGTCGTCCAACAACAAGTTCACCCTTATCGGCTCCCTGCGCTCCGGCGCCCAGATGATCAGCTACGAGCTCTCCATCGGCCTGAGCGTCATAACGATGGTCTGCCTGGCCGGCACGATGTCGGTTTCCGGCATCGTCGAGGAGCAGGGCGACCTGTGGTTCATCTTCAAGGGCCACGTCCCCGCCATCATCGCCTTCATAATCTACATGATCGCGGGTACCGCCGAGACCAACCGCGGCCCGTTCGACCTTCCCGAGGCCGAGAGCGAGCTTACCGCCGGCTATCATACCGAATATTCAGGCATGCACTTCGGCTTCTTCTACCTGGCAGAGTACCTGAATCTGTTCATCGTCTCGGGCGTGGCCTCGCTGCTGTTCCTCGGCGGCTGGCAGCCCCTCCACATCCCGACATGGGACGGCTTCAACGCCGTGATGGACTACATTCCCGGTATCGTTTGGTTCCTCGGCAAGTGCTTCCTGCTGAGCTACGTGATTATCTGGTTCAAGTGGACATATCCCCGTCTGCGCATCGACCAGCTGCTGTCGCTCGAATGGAAATACCTGCTGCCCATCAACCTGGTGAACCTGGTCCTGATGGTACTGGTCATAGTGTTCAATCTCCACTTCTAATACCCACCCGCCTCTAATTTCTCCACACCATATGAGCGAAATCAACGGCAAAATAGCGCAGGTAATCGGCCCGGTCGTCGACGTCATCTTCGAGGGCGACGACACGGTAATCCCGCCTATATACACAGCTCTCCAGATCGAGCGCGAGGACGGCTCGCAGACCGTGCTTGAAGTAGAACAGCACATCGGCGAGAACACCGTGCGCTGCGTCGCCATGGAAAGCACCGACGGCCTCCGCCGCGGCATGGAAGTCAAAAACCTCCAGCGTCCCATCGCCGTGCCCACCGGCACTCAGATCAAGGGACGCCTGCTGAACGTGCTCGGCGAGGCTATCGACAAGCTCCCGGCTCTCGACCGCGATAACCTGAGGTCCATCCACCAGCCCGCGCCCGAGTTCGAGGACCTTACCATCGGCACGGAAATCCTCTCCACCGGCATCAAGGTCATCGACTTGCTCGAACCCTACTCCAAGGGCGGCAAAATCGGTCTGTTCGGTGGTGCCGGCGTAGGCAAGACCGTGCTAATCATGGAGCTCATCAACAACATCGCCAAGGGCCACGACGGCTTCTCCGTGTTCACCGGTGTAGGCGAGCGTACCCGCGAGGGCAACGACCTGCTGCGCGAGATGATCGAGAGCGGCGTAATGCGCTATGGCGAGAAATTCCGCGAAGGTCTGGAGAAAGGCGAATGGAACCTCGGAGATGTGGACATGAAGGAGCTCGCCCAAAGTCAGGCGACCCTCGTGTTCGGCCAGATGAACGAACCGCCGGGCGCACGTCTGCGCGTGGCTCTTTCGGGCCTCACCGTTGCCGAACAGTTCCGCGATCAGGACGGAGGCGGTAAGGACATCCTTCTCTTCATCGACAACATCTTCCGTTTCACTCAGGCAGGTTCCGAAGTGTCGGCCCTCCTCGGCCGTATGCCTTCGGCCGTGGGCTATCAGCCGACCCTCGCATCCGAGATGGGCGCCCTTCAGGAACGAATCACATCGACCAAAAACGGATCTATCACCTCTGTCCAGGCTATCTACGTGCCTGCCGACGACTTGACCGACCCTGCGCCCGCGACTACATTCAGCTTCCTTGACGCAACCACCGTGCTCTCGCGTAAGATCTCCGAGCTTGGTATCTATCCCGCCGTCGATCCTTTGGAATCAACATCGCGTATCCTCGATCCCAATATCATCGGCGAAGACCACTACAACACCGCCCAGGCAGTCAAGCAGCTCCTTCAGAAATACAACGAGCTTCAGGACATCATCGCCATCCTCGGTGTCGACGAACTCTCTGACGAAGACAAGCTCGTCGTGGCCCGT
>USGZ01000133.1 GCA_900554265.1 uncultured Porphyromonadaceae bacterium | reverse complement strand
CCGTAAGTGAGCCCCGGATGGGCGACTATGCACTCCGGACTGGTGCCGGCGCCGTCGGCGGCGGCAAAGAGAGCCGCCACGCGCCCTCGGCTGTCGCGGACAATCAGCGAGCGGTCGGCGAAACGGTCGGCATGGTAGTCCATGTACTGCCTCAGCAGCAGGAAGGTTCCCTTGCGCGACTGGCGCACCGTGCTGTCCCAGAGCCCGGACATGGCCGGAACATATTCCTCGATTATGTATTCTTCCATTGGCGGCAGTTATTTCTGCAAAGTTATTTATTTATTTTTGGCCAAGGACAAAAATTTGGTTAATTTTGTGGAACATTGACAACTGAGCATCAACACCGACCGATGAGCACACCTTACGATACCAACCCCGAAAACCAGCAGCAAAACGAAGAAACACCTCAGGAACAGGATTTTGAGATTTCCGACGACCAAAGCGGCGATGACAGCGGCGACAACGCTGACACCGGGTCGCCGGCCGACGGTTTCTCGCCCGCGGGGTCGGAGGGTCCGTATACCTCGCCGGACAAGGTCGACCGCACGCGTCTGCGCGGAATGTATCAGAGCTGGTTCCTCGAATATGCCTCCTACGTGATTCTGGAGCGTGCCGTGCCCCATATCGACGACGGCCTCAAGCCCGTACAGCGCCGCATCCTCCACGCCATGCGCACCATCCACGACGGACGCTTCAACAAGGTGGCCAACATCGTCGGCACGACCATGCAGTACCATCCCCACGGCGACGCCTCCATCAAGGACGCCCTGGTGCAGCTCGGCCAGAAGGAACTGCTGGTGGAGACCCAGGGAAACTGGGGCAACATCCTCACCGGCAGCGACGCCGCCGCCGCCCGATATATCGAGGCGCGCCTTTCGCCCTTCGCCCTGGAGGTGCTCTACAGCCCCAAGGTGACCGAGTGGACGATGAGTTACGACGGCCGCAAGCACGAGCCCGTGACCCTGCCGGCCAAGTTCCCGCTTCTGCTGGCCATGGGAGCCGAGGGTATCGCCGTCGGCCTCTCGTCTAAAATCCTGCCGCATAACTTCAACGAGATTCTCGATGCCGCCGTGGCCTATATCCGCGGCGAGGAATTCAACCTCTACCCGGATTTCCCCACCGGGGGCCTCATCGACATATCCCGCTACAACGACGGCCGGCGCGGCGGCGTGCTGAAGGTGCGCGCCAAAATCGAGAAGCTGGACGCCAAGACCCTCAACATCACCGAGCTCCCTTTCGGCAAGACCGCCGACACCCTCATCGAATCGATTCTCAAGGCCTTCGAAAAGGGTCAGATAAAGATACGCAAGGTCGAGAACAACACCGCCGCCACGGCCTCGATTCTCGTCCATCTCCAGCCCGGCACCTCCAGCGACAAGACCATCGACGCCCTCTACGCCTTCAGCGACTGCGAAATCAACATCTCGCCGAACTGCTGCGTAATCCGCGACAAGAAGCCCTGCTTCCTCGGCGTCGGCGACGTGCTGCGCCACAGCGTCGACACCACCCGCCATATCATCGCCGCCGAGCTGCAGGTTCAGCTGGCCGAGCTGCGCGAACAGCTGATGTACACCTCCCTTGAGAAGATTTTCATCGAGGAGCGCATCTACAAGGACAAGGAATACGAGCAGTCGAAGGACCTCGACAGCGCCCTGGCCCATATCGACAACCGCCTGGAGCCGTTCAAGAAAGACTTTATACGCGACGTGACCCGCGACGACCTGCTGCGCCTGCTGGAAATCAAGATGAAACGCATCCTGCGCTTCAACTCCGACGCCGCCGAAGAGGCCCTTAAGGCGCTGAAGGCCAAAATCGAAGATACCATCTACCGCCTGGGCCATATCGACGACGTGGCCATCGAGTGGTACACCGGCCTGAAGGAACGCTACGGCGCGGCCTTCCCGCGGCGCACCGCCATCCGCGGCTTCGCCAGCATCGAGGCCGCCAACGTGGCCGAGGCCAACGAGAAGCTCTACATCAACCGCGAGGACGGCTTCGTCGGCACCGGCCTGAAGAAGGACGAGTTCATCGCCAACTGCTCCCTGCTGGACGACATCATAATCTTCTACCGCAACGGCAGCTACAAGGTGATGAAAGTGCAGGAGAAGGCCTTTGTGGGCAAGAACGTGCTCTACGTCAACGTCTACCGCCGCAAGGACGAGCGCACGACCTACAACGTAATTTACCAGAACGGCCGCGGCGGCGTGTACTACATGAAGCGCTTCCGCGCCACCGGCCTGGCCCGCGACCGCGAGTACGAGCTGGTCAAGGACCGCAAGGACACGCGCGTGGTGTGGTTCACCGCCAACCCCAACGGCGAGGCGGAGGTGGTGAAGGTCACGCTCAAACCCAAGCTGAGGCTCAAGACGCTGAGCTTCGACGTCGATTTCTCCAAGCTCGCCATCAAGGGGCGCGCGGCCATGGGCAACCTGGTGACAAAGAACGACGTGGCCCGCTTCTCGCTCAAGGAGCGGGGCGTGAGCACCCTCGGCGGCCGCCAGGTGTGGTTCGATCACGACGTGATGCGCCTCAACTACGACGGCCGCGGCGAGCTCTTAGGCGAGTTCTCCGGCGACGACCGCATCCTCGTAATCCTGCCCACCGGCGAATTCTACACCTCCAGCTACGAGCTCACCAACCACTACGAGGATCATATCCTGAAAATCTGCAAGTTCGACCCCGAGCAGGTATGGACCGCCATCCTCTACGACGCCGACCAGGGCTTCCCCTACATCAAGCGCTTCGCCGCCGAGATTTCGGCCAGGAAAACGAGCTTCATCGGCGAGAATCCCAAGTCGCGGCTGATAACGATTACCGGCGCCGCAGACCCGGTATTCATGCTCGACTTCGAGGATGCCGACCGCCTGCCGCAGGAGATCGACGCCGCGGAATTCATCGGCGTCAAGAGCCCGAAGGCCCGCGGCAAGCGCCTTACCGTGCTGCCCCTTGCCGGTGTGCGCGAAATCGAGCCGACGCCTGAAGAGGCCGACGCAATCGAGGAGGGCGCGGATGAGGCGGAAGAGCCGGAGAACCTGGATGAGCCTAATGAGTCTAATTGGTCTGATGACCTTAATGATCCTAAAGACCCTAACGACCCTAACGAGCTTAAGGAGCCTGACCTTCCCGAACTATGAAAAAGCTCCTGATACTTGCCGCGATGCTGGGCGGCGCACTCTGCGGCTTCGCCCGCAATGAGGCCGAGCCCGAGCCGCTGAGGCCCGTTCTGTCGGCCTACACTGCCCGCATCGGCAGCCAGCATACCGCCGACACCTATATCTCGCCAATCCGCTACGCCGGCGTGGGCTTCGGCTTCGGCTACGAGCGCATGCAGGCAATGAAATTCAACCCAGAGCGCTGGGTCATGGATCTGCGCCTCGACGCCTCGGGCGCCCATACCACAAATCCGGCCGGCAACGGCACCATCTGGCAGGCCGGACTTTCAGCCGGCTGGGGCATGATGCACCGCTGGCAGATGCCGCAGGGCTTTACCCTCTACTTAGGTGGCACCACCGACCTTGACCTGGGCATGCTCTACAACGTCCGCAACAGCAACAATCCCGTGGCCGCCAAGGCCTCGTGGACCGTCGGCGTAATGGGCGCCGCCGCCTGGAACGGCCGCATCGGCCGCCTGCCCGTTTGCCTGCGCTACCAGGCAACAATGCCCCTGACGGGTATTTTTTTCTCGCCCGACTACGGCGAGCTCTACTATGAAATATACCTGGGCAACCGTTCCGGACTGGTCCACGGCGCCTGGCCGGGCAATTTCTTCCGCCTGGACAACCTGCTGACGGCCGACCTGCGCTTCGGTGCCACCATCGTGCGCCTGGGCTACCGTCTGGACTACAACAGCTCCAAGGCATGCGACATCGTGAGCCGCGGCATCAGCCATAGCTTCGTGGTCGGCTTCGCCTCCGAATGGATTTCCCTATCCGCCTCGCGCACCCACGACCCAGACGCCCGTATAATCTCCTCACTATACTGACTATGAAGACACTACGTTCAAGCCTTCTGCGTCCCCTCCTGCTGGTCGTCCTCGGCCTGACGGCCCTGCCTTCCTGCCATGACCTCGACAACTGGGACAACGACATCTACGGCAATTTCGACGCGCTCTGGACGGAGATGGACCGCCACTATTGCTTCTTCGAGGAGAAGGGCATCGACTGGGACGCCGTCGGGCGGCAGTACCGCGCCAGGCTCAAGCCCGACATGGAAGTCACGGAGTTCTTCAAGGTATGCTCCGACATGCTCGCCGAGTGCCGCGACGGCCACGTCAATCTTTCGTCCTGGTTCGACGTGTCGTACTACCGCAAGTGGTGGAGCGACTACCCTCAGAACTTCAACCTGCGCCTGATTCAGGAGCACTACCTCGACTTCGACTACCACTCCTCCGGCTCGATGATATATAAGTTTCTCGAGGAGGAAAACGTGGGCTACATCTACTGCTCCACCTTCTCGACAGGCTACGGGCAGGCCTTCCTGGACCAGGCCATGCTCAGCATGAAGGATTCCGAAGGCCTGATTCTCGACGTGCGCGACAACGGCGGCGGCGACCTCTCGACAGCCAACGACCTGGTCAGCCAGTTCATACGCGAACGTACACTCGGCGGCTACATATGCCACAAGGACGGCCCCGGCCACGACGATTTCTCCGAGCCATACGCATTCTACATCGACCCGGCCACGCAGCACGTGCGCTGGCTCAAGCCGGTGATTATCCTCACCAACCGCAGCACCTTCAGCGCCGCCAACAACTTCGTCGGCATCATGAAGACCCTGGACCACGTGCTCATCGTGGGCGACACTACCGGCGGCGGCTCCGGCATGCCTTACTCCTCCGAGCTGCCCTGCGGCTGGAGCCTGCGCCTGAGCGCCTGCCCCGTCTTTGACCCGGACATGCAGCTCACCGAGAACGGCATCGAGCCCAGCGAGGGCTGCCGCGTCGACATGACCAAGGCCGACGAGCTTGCCGGCCGCGACACAATCCTCGACTTCGCCATCCGCCTGCTCCACGCCATCAACGACGCCAACAACAATAACAACGACAAGGACAAAAACGGAATATGAGCGCTGAAAAACGGCCTCTGAAGGTACTCCACTGCATCTACACCATGTTCGTCGGCGGCGCCGAGACCATGCTCGTCGACATCATCAACGGTCAGATTGCCCGCGGCCTGGACGTGAGTCTGCTGGTGGTCAACAAAGGCGCGCATCCGGAGCTGATGGCAAAAATCGACCCGCGGGCGCACGTAATCATGATGAACCGCCGCGAGGGCGACAAGCCTCTGATAATGATGGCGCGGCTGAACATACTGATTATCAAGCTCAGGCCTGACATCATCCACGCCCATCACCATAAGTTCGGGCGCCTGGTGCAGGTGCGCCGCCGCGGGCTGCTGCTTACGGTCCACGATATCGACACCCCGATGGTCTACTGCGCCGGCACCACGATGGTCGCCATCACCGACGCCGTCGAGGCCGACGTGAGAAAGCGTGTACCTACGGCACGCATATCGACAATCTACAACGGCATCCGCACCGCCGACATTCCCGCCGACACCCGCGTCGAAGCCCCCTCGCCGTTGCGG
>USGZ01000132.1 GCA_900554265.1 uncultured Porphyromonadaceae bacterium | reverse complement strand
CCTCACCCCCGGTACGACCCTGGACCTGAGCTACTCCACCGAAGGCCGCGAGGACCACGACGGCTGCACCATGACCGCCACAGAACACGTCTGCTTGATAAGCTGGCCGAAAGAATAAAAACTTGTGTTAAAACGCCGGCGCTTATCCGATTGAAGATAAGCGCCGGCGTTTGCTATCCTATATTTGCGGCTGTTCTATACTTAGCTGTGAATATCATGGATAATAAATCATCTTTCAAGGTAGAGCCCGCGAATTGCCTGCTTCTGGAGAATCTCAGGCCGGTAAGCACACCCGCAGGGGTGGTGCTCAGGTCCGTAGGTTCGCCGCAGGAAATACCCGCCGCGGCCGCTCCTGAGGCGCCGGCGGAACATAGCGTCCCGGCGGTGCGCTTCAAGGTCCTCGATGCCGGCACGCGCGATGTACTGGTCGGCGACAGGGCCCTCTCGTCGGCTTATGTCGGTCTTACCTCCCTGAGCGCCCCGACCGCAAGCGCCTGGTCGCCGACTTCGCCGAGGCCTATCTCAGCGCCTGCTCCGCCGCCGGGGCCGACGGTCTTTTCGCCGCCCCGGTGGTGGCTTTCGCGCGCTATTACGGCACCGCCGGCGAGCATCTCTACGACACTCCGCCCGTACTCCTGCGCCCGGCGCAGCTTTTCGCGCCAACGGTCGACGTCACCGTTCGCGAAAGCGGCAGCGTCGCGGGCTATACCGTCGCCGTGCCGGTGTTCAACATAGAGGTGCAGTTCGATGCCGGCGCGCATCCCGAAATCGGCGCGGCCGAGATTCTGCTCTCGCCCTGCATCCACCCCTATTGCGCCGACGGAGCCTCAGCCGCGGGAACAGTCCGCGCCGCCGGGTCGGCTCTGCGTGTGTCGCTGCCGGGCTATGGCCGCGGCCTCGGGCCGGGCAGCGGCCTGGAGGGCCGCGTACGCCGTATTCTCGGCGCCGCCGAATCCCTCTGTCGGGTCAATACCCGCATCGCCTCGCCCTTCGCTGCCGTCGCCTCGGTTTTCGCCATCTATCACCACGGCACCGAAAGCCCCGCCGAGGAAGCCGAGGCGCTGACAGCCGCACTGGCAAAGGCGCCGAAAGCTCCGACGCTGCTCGACGTACTCCTCGCACCTCCCCACAGTTTCACCGCCGTCTGCCGCGCCGAAGCGGCCTCGACAGTGGCATGGGGCGACGTCACCGTACGCCGCTTCAAGGGCTGGAATCCGGCTGTCTTCGCCGCCGACAGTTCCGATAAATCCTGGCGCGCAATCTGCACCGTGAATTTTGCCAACTCGGCCAAAGGCGTGACTTTCAGCGCCGAATACTCCTCCGGCGCGCCCTCGAAGTTCGGCCCGGTGCTGAGCTATCCTTCGCCCGACGCAACCTCGATGACCCTCACCGTCCAGTCCGGCGGCCGCACGCGCAGCCGCAGCTTCGCCCTGGCGCCCGATGCCTCGGGGCGCCGCGCCTGCTTCGTGGCTGCCGACCTAAAGCCCTTCGGGCTGCCCGAATCATCGGCCTCGATAATCGTCGATACGGCCAGTGCCGACCTCCATCTACCGGAATATATAGCCCTCGCTCCTGCCACAAGTCCCTCGCGTCCGGACGCATATGTGCGGCTGCCGGCGCGGGTCGAGGCCCTCTGTACTATGCCGCAGCCCGACAGCGCCTGGGAGTTCGGCCGCTGCCGCTTCGTGGCCGCCGGCGCCGCCGGGCTGGTATCGGTGGGCGTCGGCGCCGGCCGCCGCAGCATAGCCCTCCGCACCCTCGATACGCGCGCCGCCGGTGGCCCGGACTGCCTTGCCGCGGGCACCGACGGAGTCTACGCCGCCCTGGCCGGAGCGGTGGTGTTCGTCGCCACGGAGCGCCGCAAGGTACGCGAAATAATGACCGGCTCCTTCACCTCCCTGGCCTGGAACGGAGCCGCCCGCGAGCTCACGGCCACCGGCACCGACGGCTGCGCCACCTGGTGCGCGGATTTCGACCGCGTGTTCCTCCGTCCCGAGCTGGCCGGTGCCAAAGCCTGCATGCAGGGCGCCGATCCGGTGCTCGTCGTCGGCGACAAGGTCCTCTCGCTGGCCCGCGAGGCCGACGACCGCAGCGCCTCCGTCCGCGGCGTATGGGAATTCGAGCCTGCCGCCGGCGCCCCCTTCCTGCCGCGCCGCCTCGAGGTCCGCGCCCGCGGAAGGCTCGTCGACGGCAGCGTAAGCCTCTGCGCCATAGGCGGCGCGGGCCGGAGCGAGCCTATTGTCGGCGCCTCCTTCAGCGGCGACCTGCGCAGCCCGCTGGTCATGCCCCTTTACTCGCGTCCGCACCGCCGCCTGCGCCTGGAACTCGCCGGCGATGCCGAGGATTTTGAACTCTGCGCCCTGATTCTATGACTACCGCCGAAATACTCAGGGAAGACAAGGTCCGGCGCGAGGCCCGCCTCCACGACGGGCCCCGCGACCCCATCGTGGGCCGCTGCGAACAGGGGCGCCGCTTCGCGATGGCCCCGGTCAAGCCCAAGTGCCAGTGGGTGCCGGAGAGCATGTTCGCCGACCCGGAGTTCGAGGCGGCGAAAACGGACCCCGAACTTTGGGTGAAGCTGCGCCTGCGCCACGATTTCGAGTTCTGGGCAGCTACCGCCATAAGAATCAAGCATAAGACAAGACCGGAGATGGTTCCGTTCGTACTCAACCGCGCCCAGCTCCACGTGCTGCGCGTGCTGGAGTCCGACCGCCTGGCCGGCCGGCCCATACGCATGATTCTGCTCAAGGCGCGCCAGTGGGGCGGCAGCACCCTGATTCAGTTCTACATGGCCTGGATCCAATGCATCCACCGCAAGTTCTGGAACTCCGTGATAATCGCCCACGTAAAGGACAGCGCCGCCGGCATCCGCGGCATGTACTCCCGCGCCCTGGACGATTACCCGGAGGAACACTGGCCCGACGGCGTGCGCCCCGAGTTCCGATGCTACGAACGCTCGCAGAACGTCCGCATGATTGCCGGACGCGACTGCCGCGTAACCATAGGCAGCTACGAGAACCTCGACGCAATCCGCGGCTCCGATATCTCGATGGCCCACATCAGCGAGATGGCCTTCTTCACCGATACCGGCAACAAGAGCCCCGAGGACTGCGTCCGCGCCGTCTGCGGTTCGGTGCCGCTGGTGCCCTATTCGGTAGTGGTGATGGAGTCGACGGCCAACGGCGTCGGCAACTATTTCCACAGCGAGTGGCTGCGCTGCAAGGACGGCAAGGGCGACAAGCACGCCGTATTCGTTCCCTGGTACTACCTCGACCTCTATACCCTGCCCCTCCCCGACGGCGACCGCGCGGCCTTCGCTGAGAGCATGGACGAGTACGAGCGGCGCCTCTGGCACATGGGCCTCGACCTCGACCAGATCAACTGGTACCGCCAGAAATCCCGCGAATACAGCTCCCCGGAAGTTCTGCACGCCGAATTCCCGACAACGGACACCGAAGCCTTCGCCAGCACCACCCGCAGCGTCTTCGCCGTGGCCGATATCGAGGATATGCGCCGCGACTGCCGGACTCCCCTACGCGGCGAAATCCGCTGTCCCGCCCGTCCAGAGTTCGAGGAGGACCCCAAGGGCTGCTTCAGCCTGTGGGAGTATCCGGAGTGCGGCCAGAGTTTCCTGGTGACCGTCGACATCGGCGGCCGCTCGGCGCGGGCTGACTGGAGCGTGATATGCGTGATGAGGCTCTCGCCCGACGGGGGCCCGATGGAAGTCGTCGGGCAATGGCGCGGCCACTGCGAGCACTACCTCCTCGCCGACACCGCCGCAGCTATCGCCAGGTACTACAACAGCGCCCTCCTGGTTGTCGAAAGCAATTCCCTCGAGCGCGAGCGCAGCAGCGGCGAGGAAGCCGGCGACGACGCCAGCCTCTTCATGCTCAACCGCCTCAGCCGCATCTATCCTCGCCTCTACCGCCGCGAGACTTACGACCGCGCCACTCAGCAGCGCGAGCGCCGCCTCGGATTCCACACCAACCGCCAGACAAAGAGCATGCTCGTGGCCGCCCTGGTCGAGGCCGTACGTACCCATGCCTACATCGAGCGAGACAATGCCGCCTGCGACGAACTGATGACCTACACACAGGACACCGACGGCAGCTACGGCGCCCTGCCCGGCTATCACGACGACATTCTCATTACCCGCGCCATGGCCGTACACCTGGCCTCCAGCAGTCAGGTCGCCGCCATGCGCTCCCTGGATTTCAAATCCGGCGTTTTTAAAACTAATTGTGAGCGCAGCGCTTGATTGCCGCCCCGAAATTTGCTAATTTTGCACTCCGCGTCCGCCCGGCGGCTCCGCGGATTATATTAATTTCCTCTTAAAACCGCTTATAGACAATGGCAAACTGGTTTGAATGCAAAGTAAAATACGATAAGACTCAGGAAAACGGCTCGGTAAAGATAGTCTCCGAGCCCTACCTGGTGGATGCCCTCAGCTTCACCGAGGCCGAGGCCCGCATCACCGAGGAGCAGCGCCCCTTCATCAGCGGCGAATTCTCCGTCGACGCCGTAAAGCGCACCAAAATCGCCGAAATTTTCTTCAACGACGGCGCCGACCGCTGGTATATGGTCAAGGTGGCCTTCATCACCATCGACGAGAAGACCGCAAAGGAAAAGCGAGCCGTAAGTCAGATTCTCGTCCAGGCCTCCAACTTCAAGGAAGCCCTCGAGAACTTCCTCAAGGGCATGGAAGGCACTATGGCCGACTACGAAATCGTCCAGATCGCCGAGACACCCCTGATGGACGTCTACAGGATGAAGGTCGTAGACTGACGACGCCATGGACTGCGACGATACCGTCCGCCGGCGGCTCGAGGCCGTCCGCTCCACTCTCCCCGAGGGGGTGGAGCTTGTCGCGGTTTCCAAATTCCACCCCGCCGGGGAGCTGCGCCAGGCCTACGACGCCGGCCAGCGCAAGTTCGGCGAGAGCCGCGTGCAGGAACTCTGCGCCAAGATTCCCCTGATGCCCGACGACACGCAGTGGCACTTCATCGGCCACCTGCAGACCAACAAGGTGCGCCAGCTGCTGGCCTCGCGGCGCGTGGCCCTCATCGAGAGCGTCGATTCCGTCAGGCTCCTGCAGGCCATTGACGCCGAAAGCAAGCACCTGGGCATCATTTCCCGCGTTCTCCTGCAGGTACATGTGGCCCGGGAAGAAACCAAGTTCGGATTCTCCCCCGAGGAATTCGCCGAATTCTTCCGCGCCGGCGCCTTCCGCAGCCTTGAGGCCACGCACATCTGCGGCATAATGGGCATGGCTTCCAATACAGACGATACCGCCCGCGTCGCCGCGGACTTCCGGCAGATTGCCGACTGCCGACGCCAGGCCCTCGACCTGGCCCCCGACCTCCGCGGCTTCGACATCGTATCCATGGGCATGAGCGGCGACTACCGCCTCGCCATCGCCGAAGGCAGCACCCTCGTCCGTATCGGCACCGCCATCTTCGGCCCCCGCGAATACTGACAGAAGTACAAAAGGGGACAGAAGAACAAAAGGGGACAGAAGAACAAAAGGGGACAGAAGAACAAAAGGGAAAAAGAAAAGGGAAGAAGAAGAAGAAAGAAAAGCGAAGAGCTAAAGAAGCAAAAAGGAAGAAGAAAAAAGGAAAGAAAAAAGAGCGAGGCCGCGCGAATCA
>USGZ01000131.1 GCA_900554265.1 uncultured Porphyromonadaceae bacterium | reverse complement strand
CCCCGGCATCGAGGTATGCGGCAAGACCGGCACCGCCCAGAACCCCCACGGCAAGGACCACTCGGCCTTTATGGGCTTCGCGCCTTACCGGGACCCGAAAATCGCCGTGGCCGTCTACGTCGAGAACGGCGGCTGGGGCGCAACCTTCGGCGTGCCGATCGGCTCGCTGGTGATGGAGAAGTACCTCACCGGCACCATCGGGCCCGAACGCAAGTATATGGAAACAGCAATGATGAACACGACCCTGACCTATGCCGCTCCGAGGAGATAAGAACGCAAGCGTATTCCGCGACCTGGACTGGATTACGGTCCTCATCTACGTAATCATGGTCTTCGCCGGCATGGTGAGCATCTACGCCGCCTGCTATGACTTCGACGGCGCCTCGATGTTCTCCGCCGACGAGTTCTCCGGCAAGCAGCTGCGCTGGATAGCCCTCGGTTCCATCCTGGCGCTGGTACTCCTGCTTATTGAGTCGCGTATGTACGAGACCTACGCCTACCCGCTCTATGTCCTGATGGTCATCGTGCTGGCCCTCACGCCCTTCCTGGCCACGGATACCAAGGGCTCATATTCGTGGATAGACCTGGGCTTCATGAGCGTGCAGCCGGCGGAGTTCGCCAAGTGTACCACGGCCCTGGCCCTGGCCAAGCTCTTCAGTTCCTACCACTTCGAGCTCAACGCCAAGCCGATGAACTATGTCAAGGCCCTGACAATCATCTTCCTGCCTGTAATCCTCATTTTGCTCCAGAACGAGACCGGCTCGGCGCTGGTATATATGTCGCTTTTCTTCGTGCTCTACCGCGAGGGCATGAGCGGGCTGGTGCTCTTCGGCGCCGTATTCGCCGTGCTGATTTTCGTGGTCGGGCTGAAATATACGGACAGTGTCGTTGCCGGCATGCCGACGGGCCAGTTCGCCGTCTGCGTGATCATCATGCTCGTCTGCGTCGGCATGACGGCCGTCTACGCGCGCCGACTCGAGGTGGCCCGAAATCTGCTCCTGGGCTTTCTCGGAGCTGGTCTGTTCGCATTTATCGTCGACCTCTGCGGTGTCGATGTCCCCGGGACGGCGCTGATGGTTGGGCTCATCGTCGCCGGATGCGTCTATATAGTCATCGAGGCCATAAAGACGCACCGGCCGCGACTCTACGGCGGGGTGGCGGCGGCGCTTTTCGGCGTGGTTTTCCTGTTTTGCGTCGGCGCGGCTTTCAACTATCTGCAGCCTCACCAGCAGATGCGTATCAAGGTGGCCCTGGGCATGGTCGAGGACCTGCGCGACGCCGGCTACAACGTGAACCAGAGCAAAATCGCAATCGGCTCCGGCGGCATCGCCGGCAAGGGATTCCTCAACGGCACCCAAACCAAGCTCAAGTACGTGCCCGAGCAACATACTGACTTCATTTTCTGCACCATAGGCGAGGAGGAAGGCTTTCTCGGCTCGGCGGCCGTGACTCTGCTGTTCCTGGCCCTCATCCTGCGCATCCTCAAGATCGGCGAGCGACAGCCGACGACCTTCGGCCGCGTCTACGCCTACTGCGTGGCCTCATACTTCATCTTCCACTTCTGCATCAACATCGGCATGGTCATAGGCCTGTGTCCGGTAATCGGTATTCCTTTGCCTTTCTTCAGCTACGGCGGCTCCTCCCTCTGGGGCTTCACCATCCTGCTTTTCATCCTCCTCAAAATCGATGCCTCCCGCAGGAACGTGATGGTATATTGATGTAGGGATTTGTCCCGATTAATCGAGATTTATCGGGATTAATCCTGATTAATCGGGGATAATTCAATAAAAAATCCCCCGGCGGGGTGGCCGGGGGATGCGGGTGGAGGAGGGTTGGTTTGTGTGCTTAGTTGCTGTGGAGCTGGCGGTAGTGCTCGACGAGCTGGTCGATTGTTATGCCGAGCTGGTCCATGGTCTCGAACACGTTGTCCAGAACGTCGCTGAAGAATTCCTCGCGCCGCTCGGCGTCGACGCGCCCGCGGGCGTCGTCGGCGAGGAAGAATCCCATGCCGCGCCGCGGAGCGATTATTCCGCGGGCTTCGAGCTCTTCGTAGGCCTTAAGGACGGTGTGCGTGTTGACCCCCATCTCTACGGCCAGTTCGCGTACGGACGGCACCCTGCAGCCGGGTGCCCAGCTTCCCGAGAGAATGCATCCGAAAGCGTAGTCCGTAATCTGCCTGTAGATCGGTTTGTCGTTCTTGAATTCCATATCAGTCCTGACGTGTTTTGATTTTCCTTACCGTGAGTATCAGCAGGACGACTGCCGCGGCTGTCACCACCATGCTGCCGATCTGGATAGTGTCCATGAGTCCGTGGACTATGAGGTCGGGCATTTCGTCGACGTTGCTGTCGATGGTGTCCTTGACGGCTCTGACTATGGTGAAGATTGTGCAGGCCATGCTCATTATGAATACGATAATCTGGCCGCCGACTATGCCTACGATGCCCATGGCCAGGCGGTTGCGGCGCGAGTACTCGATAAGGAAGCACGAGAGCGCCAGGGGCATAAGCGTGGTCAGGCTGGAATTGAGCTCCATGTGGGGAATCATGCTGTTGAGCAGTCCGCGGACCTGCGGGTCGGTGGAGCCTATTATATTGATGATGTAGGCCGTAATGTTGGCGTGTGGCGTGTAGAGACTTGCGATTCCCACACCGGCGTACCACACAATAAAGTATAGACCGGGGATGACCAGCAGGACGTATCCGAGCATGAACACGGCTTTCTCCTGCCATGAGGCGGGCAGGGTAGTGCTGACCGCGCGTGTGCCGACGAAGGCGAACAGCAGCGGAGCCAGATAGATTACCCAGCCGGCCGCGCCTTCGGCCATGCTGTAGAGGATAATCGGGAATGTCGGACCGCCATCGGCGTCCATCCGGACGTGCAGCCCGCTGAAGAGTGCTACGATATAGCTTGCGAGCACCACGGCGGCACTGAGGCCGAGCTGCCAGCGCATGGCCGGCCAGTAGAAGCGTGCCAGCATATACATGCGGCGGAGGCTGAATGTATTGTTTTCCATCATCTGAGTGCGTCTAATACCTGACCGGCGCGTTCGCTCATAAGCGCCGAGTACAGAAGTTCGAAATTGACTGCGGTCTGGTAGGGTTCGGCCGCTGGAACCACGGAGAAAACCTGTCCGCCGCCTGCCTCGCTGTAGAGTGCGCCGGGTACGGCCTCGGAGCCTGCGAAGAAGCTCAGGCGCGATGATATTTCCTCCGTCGTGGCCTGGATGACCATACTGCCGTGCGACAGCAGCATGACCGAGTCGTAGAGCAGCTCGAGGTCGGCGACGGTGTGCGTCGAAACGACGACGGTCTGGTCCTCGGCGATGCAGCGGCTCATGATCTGGCGCAGGATTTTCTTGGACTGGATGTCGAGGCCGTTGGCAGGTTCGTCAAGCAGGAGCAGGGCCGGGCGGAGGGCCAGCGCGAAGGCCAGGTAGGCCTTGTGCGAATTGCCCAGCGAGAGGGATTTCACCTTCTCGCGGCCCGTCATGCCGAAGGCGGCGAGGTTTTCGGCGAGCATACCGGCGTCGAAGTGCGGGTAGAAGGGCGCGTGGTACTCGGCCATATCGAGTACGTTGCGGAAGGGTGTACGGTAGTTGTCCGGAAGGAAGAAGATGCGGCTGAGAGTGTCCGGATGGCGCTCGCCGGGATTGGAGCCGTCGAAGTCTATCTCGCCCTGGCCGGTGGTGAGGTTGCCGGCGGCGAGCTTGAGCAGCGTGGTCTTGCCGGCGCCGTTCTCGCCGAGCATCAGGCAGATGCCTGGCCGGACAGTGGCGCAGACATCGTGCAGGGCCTGGATTTTGTTGCCGTAGCTGTAACTTATGTTGTTGAATTTCAGCATAGTCGGTTTACTGTGATTGTTCTTGCGATTAGAGGATGAGAATTACGAGCAGCACAACTGCGAAGGAGGTGATGATAGCTTCCATTGGAGGGAGTTTGTTTGGGATGTTTATACTGCGTGTTAGTTTTTGAGTGTTGTACATGACTAACACACTGCAAAGGTAGGAACTCTTTTCTTTCCCACCAAATTTTTCGGGGAAAATTTTCAATCCTGAGCGAAATTTTTTTCAAAAATCCGCAATTCAGGGAATTTTCAGCGCCTCGCTTGTTATATTTTCATGACTACACCAACACCCGACACCCCGTCCTCCAAACCTTCCGTGCCCGTTTCCGGCGGACCGGTACAGGTGAACTACAAGTTCTTCGTAACCTATCTGGTTCTGCTCAGCGCCTTCGGTTCTTTTGTCAACGACATGTTCCTGCCGGCGCTTCCGGAGCTTACCCGTGCTTTCCGATGCTCCGTGCCGATGGCGCAGATGGGTCTTACCACAGGCATGATTGGCCTGGCGATAGGGCAGCTGGTGCTCGGCCCCATGAGCGACCGCTACGGGCGCAAGCCGGTTCTGCTGGGCTCGCTGGCGCTTTTTGTCGCAGCCGGCATCGTAAGCGTTTTTTCGCCTACGATTCATTTCTTCCTATGGTGCCGACTGTTCCAGGGCCTGGGTGCCTCGGGCGGCTACTTCCTGGCGCGCACGCTGCCCGCGGATATCTTCGGAGGCCGTATGCTTGCCAGGACCATGGCCCTTATCGGCGCCATCAACGGCTTCGCCCCGGCATCGGCGCCGGTGCTGGGCGGCTTCATCTCTCAGGACTGGGGCTGGCGGGGGATATTCATCGTCCTTTCGGCCTTCGCCCTTTTCCTCATCGTTTTCTCGCGCAGGCTCAAAGAGACGCTGCCGCCATCGCGCCGCGTGCAAGGCTCCCTCAAGGTCATTCTGCTCAATTACAGGAAGCTGCTGCTGAACAGACCCTTCATGATTCATACCCTGCTCAAGGGCTCGGCGCTCGGTCTGCTTTTCGCCTACATTTCCGCGGCACCGTTCATCTTCCAGCGTGAATTCGGATATACGGAACTGCAATTCGGCCTCTTCATGGGTCTGAACGCACTTTTCGCCGCAGCCGGTTCCATGGTTGCCCTGCGTTTCAAAGTGCTTAAGAACGCCGCTCTTGTCGGCGCGATAATGCTTGTCGTGTTCGTTCTCGCAATTGCGGGCGTGCTCTGGTTCTCGCATCGCTTCTGGCCCTTCGAGCTGCTGCTTCTGCCGATAATATTCTCCATGGGCATGATATTCACCGTCGGCAACACTCTGGCTATGAACGAGGGTCGCTCGGATGCCGGCACCGCCTCCGCCATCCTCGGCGTGATGGGCTACATATTCGGCGCCGTCGTGGCCCCGCTGGTAGGTCTGGGCGACATCATGCACAGCACGGCCCTTGTATTCATCGCCCTCTCGCTGACAGTCCTTGGCTTCGCCATCCTCAGCACCCGCCTCCCCGCCGACCTGGACAAGGGCGAATAAGCGAACCGAAAGTTTCAAATATATTTGAAACTTTACGTGATTTAGTAAAAGTTTTGGTTATAATTGAACCTTTCAGAATTCGCTCGAGAAGTGGAAGCGGATTTTCGGGAAGTCGTTCTGCGCCATGGTCAGGACGAATGCCGAATCTGCCAGGAAGACGTCGCGGCCTTCGCGGTCGGTGGCCATGAACTGGTACTTGCGCTTCTTGAATGCTTCGAGAGCCGCAGGGTCGTCGCTCTCTATCCAGCATGCCTTGTGCATGCTCATGGGCTCCCAGCGGCACTGCGCGCCATATTCATGG
>USGZ01000130.1 GCA_900554265.1 uncultured Porphyromonadaceae bacterium | reverse complement strand
TTGGCGCCGATTTCCACATCGTCCTCGATCACGACGATGCCTATCTGTTCGATTTTATGATATACGCCCTGGGCGTCCGGAGCGAAGCCGAAGCCGTCGGCACCGATTACTGCGCCGGCGTGGATTATGCAGCGCGCGCCGATGCGGCAGCCGTAGTAGATACGGGCGCCGGGATAGACGATGGTACCGTCGCCGATGGTCACGTTGTCGCCGATATAGGCCTGGGGATAGATTTTCACGTTCTTGCCCAGTTTGACGCCCGGTGAGATGTAGGCCATGGCGCCGATGTAGCAGCCTTCGGGCACTTCGACGCCCTCGGCGATGAGGGCGCCCTCCTCCACCCCGCTGCGCGCGGGCTTGAGGTACATGGCGGCCAGGCCGAGAAGCTGAGCCAGGCTGCCGTAGGGGTCGTCGACGCGGATAAGCGTGGCAGCCACGGGCTGCTCGGGCTTGAAGTCGCGGGATACGAGCACTACGGCGCCCTCGGGGGCTTCGTAGATATGATGGGCATACTTGAGATTGGCAAGGAAAGTGATGGTTCCGGGACGGGCGCTTTCGATTTTCGAGAAGTCGCCCACAAGGACGTCGCCGTTACCTTCGACAACGCCGCCCAGATGGTTGGCAATTATATTGGCTGAGAGTTCCATAAACGCGTAAAATGGAGCCGGGAAATCCATCCCGGACAATTTCATTATGCAAATTTCGGAAAAATTTCCGAAATAACCGCCCTCCCGGCCAAAAAATGCAGCCAGCGGACTGCGCCGCCCCGCCACTTCGTACTCTATCAGACTGATTTTGGACTAATTAGGCCAATTAGACATATTCGACCCATCTGGTCGATAATAAGCAACGCAGGCGGCCATTTTGCGTTTGGTCGCAAAGTGGCCGCCTGGCGTGTGGGGTTGGAATAGGTCAGAAGTTGTAGCCGAGGGAGAAGGTTACGCGGTTCTCGTGGAATTTGCCGTGGGAGGCGTTGTACATGTTGAGCATGCCGATGCCGCCGCTGACGCTGAAGTAGTAGTTGCGGTAGGATACGCCGGCGCCGAAGTCCCAGAGCAGGTTGGTGCGCTTGAGGAAGCCGTCGTCGCCGTAGACGGATTCCGACTTGGAGCGGTCGCCGCTCTTGGCGTGCTCCTTGCCTACGAAGCCCACTTCGAGTTCGGGGCCGATGAAAACGGAGACGCTGATGTCGCGGGTGAAGTCGAAGCGGTAGCCGGCCATCACGGGAATACGCATACCGAACTTGCGGATGGAGATGCCGTCAATGCCGAAGCCGTCGTAGATGTTCCAGTCGTTCTTGACGGAATAGGTGTCGTAGAAGAGCTTCAGGCCCGGCTCGACGTAGAAGTTGGCCACTACGGGAATGTTGTAGATTCCGCCTACCTCGAAGCCGGCGCCGTTCTTGAACATGTCGACGCCCACGCCGTTGCTGGTGATTTTACCGGGACAACTGAGGTCGAAGCCGGCGCGCAGGCCGAAGTATGCCTCGTTGGCGGGATTGTTGAAGATGTTCTGCGCCGACATCGACACGCAGCCGGCAAGTACGAGCGCAGCGGAGAGAAGGAATTTCTTCATGATTCTGGTTATGAACAATTTATTGTAATAGTAGAAGCGGTAGTCTTAGAACCGGAGCGTGCGCTTAGGCAGCTCCGGTTCTTTCCATATAGGGAATCAAGGATTAGTGTGCGTCCTTTTCGGGGGCGATGAGCTTGTAGCCCTTGCCGTGGATGTTGATGATCTCGATGCCGGGATCGTCCTTGAGGTGCTTGCGCAGCTTGGTGATATAGACGTCCATACTGCGGGCGTTGAAGTAGTTGTCGTCGATCCAGATGGTCTTCAGGGCGTAGTTGCGCTCAAGGATTTCGTTGACGTGGGCGCAGAGGAGGCTCAGCAGTTCGCTTTCCTTGGTGGTGAGCTTGGTGATCTTGTCGCCGATCATCAGGGTCTGCTTCTGGGTATCGAAAGTGAACTTGCCGATTTTGTACATGGTGATTTCCTTGCCCTTCTTGCCCTTTACGCGGCGCAGGATGGCCTCGATACGGAACACGAGCTCTTCCATCGAGAATGGTTTGGTGATGTAGTCGTCGGCGCCGATCTTGAAGCCCTCGAAGATATCGTCCTTGAGGCTCTTGGCGGTGAGGAATATGATGGGAACTTCGGAGTTGACGTTACGGATTTCCTGGGCGAGCGTGAAGCCGTCCTTCTTGGGCATCATCACATCGAGTACGCAGATGTCGTATTTACCTTTGAGGAAAGCCTTGTAGCCGGCTTCGCCGTCGACGAAGAGGTCTGCGTTGTACCCCTTGGCCTGGAGATACTCGCGGAGGAGCATGCCGAGGTTCTCGTCGTCTTCGCAAAGGAGGATTCTCATGCGATCTTCCATAATTTTCAATTTTTAGAGAGTGGGAGTATGATTATGAATTTTGTTCCTACGTTATATTCGCTTTCGACATGAATCTCGCCGCCGAGCTCGCCGACAATCTTGCGCACGTAAGCCAGGCCGAGGCCGAAGCCCTTGACGTCGTGGCGGTTGCCGGTATTGACGCGGTAGAATTTGTCGAAAATCTTCTTGAGGTCGTCGCGCTTGATGCCGATGCCGTTGTCGGCGATGCTGATTTCGAGCCGGCCGTCGGCGATGTCGCGGCTGGCCACGGTGAGCTCGAGGTTGCGCTCCTCGGAGCGGTACTTCACGGCGTTGTCGAGCAGGTTGAAGATCACGTTGGTGAAGTGCATCTCGTCGACCTCGACGATGGCGTCCATGGCGTCGAGGTTGGCGGCGATGCTGCCGCCGTATTTCTCGACCTTGAGCTTGAAGGTATTGACGATATTGAATATCACCGCGTTGGCGTCGACGTCGACAATCTTGAAAGTACTCTTCTGGCGGTCGAACATGCTCATCTGGAGCACCTTCTCGACCTGGAAGCGCAGGCGCTTGGTTTCGTCGTTGATGACGGTCGAAATCTGCTGGAGCATGGCCGGGCTCTTGCGCACGCTCTGGTCGTTGAGCATCTGCGCAGCCAGGCTGATACTCGAAATCGGCGTCTTGAACTCATGGGTCATGTTGTTGATGAAGTCGTTCTTCATCTCCGTGAGTTTCTTCTGCCTGAAGGCCACGATGATTGTATATACGAAGATAATCAGCAGGATAAGGGTGAAGGCGAAGGCCGGCACCATGAATGATATCGAGCTGAAGATATAGTCCTGCTTGGTCGGGAAATAGACCTTGAGGAAGCAGCCGG
Source organism: uncultured Porphyromonadaceae bacterium (assembly GCA_900554265.1). Taxonomy (GTDB): domain Bacteria; phylum Bacteroidota; class Bacteroidia; order Bacteroidales; family Muribaculaceae; genus CAG-873. Next base: position 2,430 of record USGZ01000130.1, on the reverse strand, counting down.
CGCCGTTGGCATCGTTGGGGAAGAGGGGCTGGACGAACATATTGTCGCGGTCGTCGGGCCCGGGGCGGAAACCGGCGCTCTTGTAGAATACCGTACCGGCATAGTTGGTCACGGCGAACTCGAAAGGCACCTTCAGGCCGAGGGTGTCCAGCTCCTCGCGCAGATAGCCGGCGACGGTGGCGCTGTCGGCGCGCTCATTGATCGGTCGCGAGGATGCCGTAGATATGATGTTGAGAATCACCTCGTCCATCAGGCCTTTCTGATAGAGGAAGCGGTTGCGGTAAGCGTCGCGGGCGTTGCGGTAGTGGCGGCCGAGACCGTCGCCGTTGGCGCGGCGGAGCATCGAAATCTCGTTCTGGTCGCCGCGGATGGTCAGATTGCCTTCGAGACCTGTAGCCGTGACGAAGGAATACTCTATGCCTTCCTGTTCGGGAGCGTCGGTAAGAAGTCGCGAGAGGGTCGAGGTTTCCACCTGCTGAAGGTCGTCCTCGAGATAATGACGGGTCTCGTCCTGCTCCAGGCGCACGGCCACAGCCACCAGGCTCTGGCGCACACCTTGCGCAAACTGCTCGTAGCGTATCTGTACAATGTTTTTCATATAGAAAATCTGAATGCACAGAAGCCCCACGAAGGCTATGGCCATCACAATCGCAAGTATCCAGATTGTAGATTTCTTCATCAGGGATATTTATTTTAACCTATATTTGTTAACGTTTATTACCCGCAAAAGTTCTGTCTGTAACAAAATACGGCGTTAACTTTTCGCGTCAAAATTAACAAATAAATGTGAAATCACAAAATTCCGGGGAGAAATTTATTGAAAATAAGGAAATTTGTACCAAGGGCCGGCACGGCTTTGTTTGCCGTACCGGCCCCGAAATCTTAGTTCAGGTGCCGCTCAGTACTCTTCTTCGGGCACCTGAGAGTAAATCAGCACTCCTCTTCCGGCTCTTCCTGGTCGGGGGAGATGCCCTTGGGGAGGACAAGGCGCAGCCAGATGAAGGCGATGAGGCCGGAAATCACCGAGCCCACGACGATGCCGAGCTTGGCGTGCTCAAGCAGGGCAAGCTGTTCGGGGATAGCGGCATTGAAGCTCAGCGTGGCGATAAAGAGCGAAACGGTGAAACCGATGCCGCCGAGCATCGAGATTGCCGCCATCATGGTCCAGTTGGAGTACTCGGGCATCGGGGCCAGGTGCAGCTTGACGGTAAGCCATGAGAAGCTGAAGATACCCAGGAACTTGCCGACAACCAAACCGCAGATCACGGCCAGCGAGATTCCCTCGAAGGTGCTTGCCGGATTCATGCCCAGGAGCAGAATGCCGGCGTTGGCGAAGGCGAACAGCGGCAGGATGAAGTAGTTGACCACCGGGTGCATCGAGTCCTCCAGGTCCTGGAGCGGCGAAATGACCTTATCGGAGGCGCTCTCTACCTGTTTGAGCCAGTTCATCTGCTCCTTGCCCAGGATGGTGCGCTTGCTCAGGTTCTCGGGGCACTCGTCGTTCTTGAAGTGCGAGATGCTGCGCCGAATCATTTTGATGTATTTCTCCGGAGCGAAGACGGGAGTGGCGGGCACGCAGAAGGCCACGAGTACGCCGGCTATGGTCGGATGTATGCCTGAGTTGAGGAACAGGAACCAAATCACGCCGCCTACAATCAGATAGAAGGCCTTGCTCTTGATTCTCAGCTTCGAGCCAAGGAGAAGGACAACGAAAAGCAGCGCGGCGTAGCCAAGCATCGAAAGCTCGATGTGGGTTGAGTAGAAAACGGCTATCACTATGATGCCGCCGATATCGTCGACGACGGCAAGGGTCGTAAGGAAAATCTTGAGTGACAGGGGCACGCGCTTGCCCAGCAGGGCCAGCACGCCGAGCGAGAAGGCGATATCCGTGGCCATCGGGATGGCGGCGCCTCCGGCGTAATCGGTGCCGCGGGCGAAAAACCAAAACAGGAGAACCGGGAATATCATGCCCCCGACTGCGGCCACAATCGGCAGCAGGGCCTGGCGGAAGGACGAGAGCTCGCCGACGAGCACCTCGCGCTTGATTTCCAGTCCGATGGTGAAGAAGAAAATCGCCATCAGGGCGTCGTTGATGAACTCGAGGAGATTCATGGGCTCGCCGCTGTGGCTGAATATGTTGAAATCGCCGATCTGGAGGCGCACTTCCTGCGTCCAGAAATCGAAGTAGGTGCCGTTGATGGCCGGGATGTTGGCCACGATAAGCGCGAGCACCGTCGCGGCGATAAGGACGTTGCCGCCGGTAGCGTGGCGCGCAAGGGTCTGGCGCGCGGCGTAGAATATGCCGTGGGAGAACACGGAGCCTTCGGCTTCGGGCCTGTGCCCGTCCGGTGATGAATTGTTGCTCATGTTAGTCGTGTATTGGAAGTCTGACACAAATTTAATTATTAACAAACCTAAGTATGCCAAGGT
>USGZ01000129.1 GCA_900554265.1 uncultured Porphyromonadaceae bacterium | reverse complement strand
ATCGTGTCGGCGCCCTGCCGCATGATGCGCACGGTGGCGGCGTTCAGCTCGTCCTGGCGGTCGCCGAAGTAGGGGGCCACGGGTTCGTTCATCAGCTCATAGCCCAGGATGGTCGGCTCGTCGGCGTAGCGGATGGCGATTTCCTTCCAGATGGAGTAGAACTTTGCTTCGTTGCGGGGGTCGCTCTGCAGGAAAGGATAGCCGAAGGAGTCGTCGATGTTGTCGCCGGTCTGGCCGCCGGGAGCGTCGTGCATGTCGAGGATGAGGTAGAGCCCGTTGGCCTTGCACCAGGCAACGACGGAATCCACACGGGCGAAGCCGTCCTGGTCGGAGGTCAGGCCCATGAAGTCCTCGTCGGTAAAGAGCTTGTAGTGGAAGGGCAGACGTATGGTGTTGGCGCCGGTGGAGGCGATGAAGTCGATATCCTGGCGCGTGATGTAATTGTCCTTGAAATTCTGCCAGAAGTCCGCTGCTGCCTGTTCGCCGACCAGCTCGCAGAGCATCTGATTTATCATGCCTGCGGAGTTTACGCGGCTGAAGCCGAACATGTAGCCTTCGGGGTTGAGCCAGTTGCCCAGGTTTGTGCCGCGGATAAAGAGGGTGTCGCCGGAGGGCTCGATAAGGTACCGGCCGTCGATGCGCACGAATTCCGCGGAACTGTCGCTTGCCGCGGGCCGGGTGTCCGGTGTATTGCAGCCCGCGAGGAGGGCGAGTGCGGCAAGGCTGCCTGAAAGGATGCTTTTCATGGGTAGGGTGAATTAAAAACTAAAACAATCTTCTTTCCTTGCACTGTGCCTTGGATTCAAAAGTCGGTATTCAATCTGACTGTTGGGAAAACTGATATTGCCTGAATCGGGGCTCCGGAAGCTCAGAGCTTCTGGAACACGCGCACGTAGTCGACGTCCATGGTCGCCGGCAGGGCCGACTCGTCGACGCCCTGCGCTCCGCCCCAGTCACCGCCCCAGGCGAGATTGAGGATTACATAGAAGGGCTTGTCGAAGGGCCATGTATCGACATTGCCTGTCTTGTCGTTGTTGAACGACAGCAGCAGGCGGCCGTCGACGTAGGTGCGGATGTAGTCCTCGGTCCACTCCAGGCGGTAGACGTGGTAGTTGTCCTGGGCGCCTTCGGTAAGGCGCTCGGCGGTTTTCTGAGTGCCTTTGGTGTGGTTGTAAGCCTGGGTGTGGAGGCTCGAGGAGGTGTAGTTCGGGTTGTAGCCCACTTCCTCCATTATGTCGATTTCGCCGCAGCGGGGCCACGGATTTGTGCCGAAATCGTTGTTTACGGGCATCATCCAGAAGGCCGGCCATGTGCCTTTGCCTTTGGGAAGCCTGATGGAAGCTTCTATGATTCCATATTTCCAGCCGGTGCTTTCCTTGGCGTAGACACGGCCGGAATAAACGCTGGAGCCTGACTTGAATGCGGTTATGGAGAGGTGTCCGTCCTTGATTTCGGTTACGCGCTGACCGCCGTACTCGCCCTTGACGTAGGTCTGAAGTTCGTTGTTGACCCAGCCGGGGCTGGCGGCCTGGTGTGTCCAGTCGTCGGTGTTCAGCGTCGTGCCGCTGTTGAACTCGTCGTGCCATACCAGGGTATAGCCTTCCGGAACTTCGATGTCCGGGTCCGGGTCGGGCAGAGGCATGCCTGCCTGGCTGACGGCGACGGTAGCGGTGGCGCGGCCGCTGTAGAGGGTGATGGTGCCCGTGCGGGCTTCAAGGGAGGGATTTGCTTTGACGCGGACGGTGACGCTGCCGGAGGTTGTGGCGGTACCGGTGCATGCCAGGCTGATCCAGTCGTTGTCGGTGGAGGCATTCCATTCGCCGGAGGTGGTAACGCTGAAAGTGGCCTCGGAAGCATCGTAGCCGAAAGTCAGCGACGAGGGATTGGCCGAAACGGAACCTGGCGCGGGTGCGGGTTCGTCGCTGTCCGAGCCGCAGGAAACGAACATGGCGGCGCAGGCAATCATCGAGCCCATGAGGATTTTGACAAGTTTGTTCATCAGTAGGGTGATTTTTTTGAAAAGGAGGCGCCGGAGGATGCCGGCGCCTCCTTTATGGTCGGTTCGGAAGGAAAGCAGGCTTAGCCTTTATGCTTCTGGAAGCATATTTCGCTGACCTTGACGGTGGTGCCTTCGGGCTTGCCGCCGAAGTCGAGGACGAGGCTTACCTTGCCCATGGCTGCCGGAGCCTTGATGGCGGCCTGCCAGAAGGTGTTGCGGGCGCCGCCGGTGAGGGCCACGGTCTCGGCGAAGAAGAAGCTCTTGTCGTTGTCCGTGTCGGTGAGCTTGACCATGACGGAGGGAACGTCGACATTGCTCTCGAAGGCGATGTGGAAGTCATACTCCTGGTCGAGGTTGTCGATGGCCAGGTCGGTGTTGAAGAACCACTGGGCCTGCCACTGCTCGAAGGTAGCCGAGGGAAGGTCGATGGTGTAGACGCCGTCGGCGGAAGTCACGGTCGGGTCGGCAATCTGGTTCCAGCCGGGAGCGTACCAGAAGGAGAAGCCGAAGTTGGAGCTCATCAGCAGGTTGTCCGGGCTGTCCCATGCGGCCCAGTTGGGTTCGGGAGTCTTGGGCAGTTCGGGAAGGACGGTGCCGTCGTCGTAGATATGGTTCTTGATCACGAAGTTCTCTACGGAGATTTCGGCGTTCTCGGGGTTGCCGCCGAAGTCGAGGGTGAACACCAGGTTGTTCATGTCGACGGCAGCCTCGAGGTCGGAGAACCAGAAGGTTGTGGGCTCGCCTGCGGTGAGGCGGATTTTCTGGTTGGGGAAGAAGGAGTGGCCGTCGTCGTCGTCGCCGTCGGGATGGATTTTCAGGACGGCCTGGGTGATGTTGACGTTCGAGGTGAAGATGAAGGAGCCGTCGTAGTGCTCGCCGGCGGTGAGGCAGATGTCGGTACCGATGTGGCACTGTGCCTGCCACTGTTCGGTAGTGGCTGCCGGAAGGGTTACGCTGAAGGCGTCGTCGGTGAATGTGTACGACGGATCGGGCAGCTGGGCCCAGCCGGGAGCGTAGAAGAAGGAGTTGATCTTGCGGTTGGCGGTGAGCCAGAGGTTGTGCTCGTACTCGAAGTTAAAGCCTCCGAAGCCGCTCATGGAGGTCTTGTCGATGTGGAAGCTCAGGGGCAGTGCGCCCTGCGAGATGCCGTTGCTGTTGCCTACCTTTACCTCTACGGCGTAGTCGCCGGCCTTGCGGTAGTAGCGGGTGAAGGTCAGGTCGGTGGAGTAGGACTTGCCGTCGATGATCCACACGGGGTAGGCGTCGCGGCCGGTGAAGGTGAAGGTCGCGTTGTTGGTCTCCTGGTCCACGGTAACCTGGAAATTGTCGGCGTAGTCGGTAATCAGGGGAATGGCGGCGGTATTGACGTCAATCACCTTTTCCTCCGAGCATGCAGCCAGACCGAAAGCAGCCAGGGCGCAGACGGCTATATTGATGTAATTTTTCATTTGATACTGAGGATTAAGAAATCAATAGGGATTCTGGGAAAGCGTGCCCTGGGCTTTGTCGATTTCGCTCTGGGGGATGGGCAGGTGCTTCTTGTTGGGGCTCCAGGTGTTGGTGCGGTAGCCGTACTGGTCGGGAACGAGGACGGATGCGGCCTTGTCCGTGCGGATGAGGTCCCAGTAGCGCTTGCCTTCGCCTACGAATTCGAGGTGGCGTTCCTCGATGATGTTGTCGAGGGTGGGCTCGAGCTGGATGGTCAGGCCGGCGCGGGTGCGGACGCGGTTGAGGTAGTCCTTGGCCTCGGCAGTATTGCCTCCGGTGGCCACGATGAGCTCGGCGGCGTTGAGGAGGGTCTCGGAGAAGCGGTAGATGCGCCAGTTGTTGTTGTAGTTGAGTTCGCCCGAAGCCTTCTGTCCGGCGTTGCCGTTTTCCTTGGCGGTGTATTTCTCAAGGAAGAAGCCGAAGTCCTGGTAGCGCTTGTTGTACTCCACGCCCGTTGCGCCGGCGTTCCAGCAGGTTGCGTCGCGGCGCGTGTCGTTGTCGGCGTAGCGCTCGTAGGTCTCCAGGCGTACGGGAGCGAAGCCCCAGCCGGTGTTGTGGCCGGCGGTGCCGCTGGGCCAGTTGTTCGGGCTGATCAGGGTCGGCAACACGGTGCCTCCGGCGGCGAGGGGATTGCCCCAGTCGCGCACGGCGTTCTCGGAGATGTAGTTGATTTCCCAGATGGACTCGATGTTCCATTCGCCTTCTTCGGTGAAGATGGTGGTGTAGTCCGGAACGAGGTCGTACTTGCCCGAGTTGATGATTTCGCGCATGTAGCCCAGGGCCGTTGCGTAGCGGGCGGTGTCCTTCTGGTACATCACGATTTCAGTATAGAGCATATAGGTCATGGCGGTGGTGACGCGGCCTACGGTGCTGTCCGGGCAGCGGAAGTCCAGGACGTTCAGGGCCAGGGCGCCCTCGATGTCGGCGATCATGTGCTCGTAGAGCTGGTCGGCGGTAATCTGCTCGGTGATGTAGGGATAGGTCAGATTCTTCTCGAAGTAGGGCACGTTGCCGTAGAACTTCCAGAGCCAGTTGGCGTAGAAGGCGCGCAGAACCTTTACCTGGGCGGTCCAGTAGCTGATCTGCTCGGGAGTGGCGTCGGGGATGCCGCGTTCGATATCCTCGAGGACGTCGTTGCAGCGCTTGATGCCGGAGAAGGCCTCAACCCAGATGGAGGTCACGACTTTCAGCGGAGTTGCCTCGTAGTTGGCCATCAGGTGCCAGTTGGCGTTGTCGTTCTTGTCCGAACCGCCTACCCAGAGGTCGTCGGCCATGATGTCGGACATGAGGATGTAGGGAGCGTACTCGCCGCAGCCCCAGTCTGTCCACTGCAGGGGATCGTAGGCGGCGATAACGGCCTCTTCTACGTGTTCGGCAGTGGAGAAGTATTCGTCGGAGGGTGTCTGTGTGGGCGACTCGACCTCCAGCCAGGAGTCGGAGCAGGCAGCCATCGAGAGAGCGGCCAGACCGAGTCCGAGAATATATGCTTTTTTCATTTTAGGAGTCATGGTTTAGGTTAGAAAGCGAGGTTGCAGCCGACGGTCCAGACGCGGGCCTGGGGATATACGCCGTAGTCGATGCCCAGGGAAGTGCCGCCGGAGGAGATTTCCGGGTCGAAGCCGTGGTACTTGGTCCAGGTCTTGAGGTTCTCTGCGGCTACGTAGACGCGGAACTTCGAGATGGACACGCGGCGGGTGAGGTTCTCGGGCAGGGTGTAGCCCAGCTGGATGTTCTTCAGGCGCAGGTAGCTGCCGTCGTGGACGAGCAGGTCGGAGCTCTGCCAGTTGTAGCCGTCGCCGCGTACGAAGCGGGGCATCGAGTTGGTCGAGCCTTCGCCGGTCCAGCGGTTGAGCATGTAGGCAGGAAGGTTGGTCGAGAGGGCGTCCGTACGGCGGGTGGCGTCGAAGATGTCGTTGCCGCACACGCCCTGGAAGAAGATGTAGAAGTCGAAGCCGCGCCAGGTTGCGTTCAGGTTCAGGCCGTAGCTTGATGCGTAGGCCACCGGATCGATGCCGTCGTTAAGTGCGGCCTGCGCCATGGCTGTGGCATATCCCGGGGTGTCGAGCAGTTTCATCGTGGCCTGCGACGAATAGAACTGGGCCGTGAGGTTAGCCGAAAAGCTCACATTGATTTTGTTGGCCTGGGCGGCTTTCCCTTTTTTAGTGGTGATGATAATCACACCGTTTGCCGCACGCGAACCGTAGATGGAAG
>USGZ01000128.1 GCA_900554265.1 uncultured Porphyromonadaceae bacterium | reverse complement strand
GACTACCCAGCCGCCGCCGAAGCCCTCGCTCCCGGTCTTTCCGGCGAGATATGCCCCAACTCGACCGATGGCCTCTACACGATGATTAAAAGCCTGCTGGAAAATCCGTCAAAACTTCGCCACTACCGCGAATACATAGCCAAACACCCGGTCGACAACTCAAAGGCTCTCGCCCAGTTTAGAGCCGTCCTGGAGCGGTAAGGATGTGGTAGACAAGGTCGTATAGCAACTGCTGCTCGTTCTGACGCGAACCCACGCCCTTGCTCATGGCGTCGAAGCGGCGGATGGCCGAAATAATCTCAACAATCTTTACCGGCGAATATGCCGCCATGCCGCTGCGTATGCGCCGCAGGGCGAAGCTGTTGCGCAGGCCAAGGGCGTTCATTATGCCGCTGTCGCTGCTGTCTGCGCTGTAGTATGCCGTGAGCAGGTCGGCGAAGAAGTTGAATATCGCCGCCGTAATCATCACCACGGGCGCCGCCTTCGGGTTGCTGCGGAAATAAGCCAGTATGCGGAAAGCCTTGACGGCGTTCTTGGTAGCCAAAGCGTCGACAAGCTCAAAACTGTTGTACTCGCGGCTGATGCCGATATTGCGCTCTATGACCTCGGGCGTAACGGCGCCACCGGCCGGAAGCAAGGTGGCAAGTTTTTCGATTTCGTTGTATAAGCGGCTGAGGTCGGTGCCGACATAGTCGCAGAGCATCTGCAGGGCTTTCTGGTCCGCACTGAGGCCCTTGGCCTTGATAATCTGTCCAATCAGGGCAGGAGCGTTGTAGTCGGCGATTTTGCGCGATTCGAAAGCCACGCCGCCTCCCTTGCGCAGGGCCTCGAAAAGTTCCTTGCCCTTGGCCTGGGCGCCGCGGACAGCCACGATGAGCAAGGTCGTCGGTATCGGGTTGGCGAAATATCCGGCGAACTGCTTGAGCTGGTCGGCGCGCATGGTCTGGGCTTCCTTGAGGATAACCACCTGTCGTTCGGCCATCATCGGCACCTGCGAACATAGCGCCGTCACCTGGCGCGGCGTGACCTCCGAGGCATGGAGCACATATTGGTTGAACTCCCTGTCGTCGGCCGGAAGCACCTCCATGAATTCCTTAAGCAACTCATCGATATAATAGCCCTCCTCGCCATGCAACAGGTACACGGGCGCCAGGTTTCGGGCTTTTATGCTTTTGCGGATGTCTTCGTATGTCGTGGTCGCGGCGGCTGCCATGGTGTGTCGGAAAATTTTCGTAAATTTACGCCAAATTTCCCGAATTGCGAATCATGCCGCAAGAAAATATCGACAATTTTCCGTTTCCGGCGCTGGCACTTCCTCCGGCGCCCCTGCAGCTGCGGCATTCCGATTCGACCAAGGGCGATTTCGAGGTCTTCGACACTCTCCGCCGAAAATGGCTGGTGCTAACTCCCGAGGAATGGGTGCGCCAGAATTTCGTCCACTATCTTATCTCGCAGCTCGGCTATCCTGCCGGACTTGTGGCCAACGAGTACGGCATCCGCCTGAACCGTACCCTGCGCCGCTGCGACACCGTGGTTTTCGACCGGACGCTGCGGCCGGCCGTAATCGTCGAATATAAGGCGCCGTCGGTAGCAATCACGCAGCGAGTCTTCGACCAGATTGCCCGCTACAACATCGTGCTGCAGTCGCGCTACCTCATCGTGTCAAACGGCCTGGAGCACTACTGCTGCCGCTTTTCAGGAAGTGCCTACACTTTCCTGCCGGCCCTACCCACTTACTCCGAACTCCAGTAAGCCCAGCACACATGCCCCGAACCGCCCTCTCACGAATCACTTTTGTCTGCGTCATCCTCTGGATAGTGGCGCAGGTATTCTTGATTTTGCAAGCTTCGGGCATGCAGCCGATCAGCGATTCGGCTTATTACCTGCGCCTGGCGCTTACCTGCCTCAATGCCGGCGGCGCTTATCCCCTACCGGTACAGATTGAAATCGAGCCCTTTATCGTCAATCCTGGATATATCAACGTGCTGGCCGGCGCGATTGGTCTCGGCGGCGCCGATACTGCCGGACTATGGCTCAACCTGCTCTTCAACTGCGCGTTGCTGTGGATTCTCTATCGCCTTGTCGACCGGATGGCCGGACGGCGCACGGCTCTGGTGTTCGTGATTCTTTTCTGCCTGCTGCCATCGAATTCCTATATTGTCATGGGCTATATGAGCGACCTGCCATGTCTGGCGGTGGCCTGTGGTGCCTTGCTGCTGGCGACATATCCCGGAGGTCGCCCGATGGCTCTTGCCGGCCTGCTGCTTGTAGTAGCCAACTATATCCGGCCGGTAGCCATGATTTTCGCGCTTACGCTGGCCGTATGCGTGCTTCTCTCCCACGCCAAGCCCGAACGCTGGATAGCGCTGATTCTGATGATGGTAACGGCAACGGCGGCGCTCTGGCTGGTCAACGGCGCAATCAGCGGCACACGCTTCTGCTTCGCGAATACCGGCGGAGTCAACGCCCTGCAGGGTGCCAACGATACCGCCGACGGCGGCTACAACGGCCTGATTCTGATGGAGGGCCACGAAGGCTATATCTCCGACAGTACAGGTTTTAATGCATTTCAGAGAGACTCGGTCTGGAAAGAGCGAGCCCTTGACTGGGCACTTGCAAACCCGGGCAGATTCGCGCGCCTCGCACCCCGCAAACTATATATGCAGCTGTTCTGCGACTCCTACCACCTCAACCTCTTCCGCGAAACCGCCGAGATAATGAAAAGCCCTGACGGCACCCTCAGCGCGCGGGCAAAGAAGCAGATAGTGCTTGAATCCATCCCCTATTACCTGCTCCTCCTCCTGGCGGGAGCCGGGGCAGTGATAGCGCTCCGCAGCCGCCGGCGCCGCAAGCTCGCCCTCGTGCTGCTGACGCCGATAGTCCTCAACCTTCTCCTGGCCATAGCTACCGTAGGAGGTCCGCGATACCATTACCCCGCCATGCCCGCGTTCATCTTCCTGGCCTCCCTGGCGATAGTATGGATTTGCCATCGAGTCAAGGCTTACCGCAAGTATCGCGTCCGAACACTCTGACCTCACACGCAAGAAGGCGTAAAGCGCCGGACCCAGTCATCAACGGATTCTACGGAAGGATGATTTTCATTTGTCTACATTATTATTGATTGAGGCCGTTGTTTTCTTTCCACCGCCGATAGGCTTCGACAACCCGGGCTTTTTCCTCCTGAGTGACCCTACGCAGGAGGAAGTTCATGCCGACTCGATTCTCAAAGTTATAGCGGTTGATATTGTCGCCCTGCATCAATACGAGGTTTTTGGGCTGACCGTCGAGTGCCTCGAAAGATTTCCTCAAATCATAATCATTCAGAAAGTTCCATCCGGATAGTTCGAGTACGTAATAATCTCCTCCAAGTCCGAGTCTTGAGGCGGCTGTGTCGCCGTCCAATACTCTGCCGATATATAGTTTGTCGGCCATGAAATCGGAAATCTCAGTAGCGGCGGCTATCCCGCGCTCGGCGCACCATATCAATGATTGTAGGTATGCCAGGTGTATCGCATCCCAGGTCTGAAAATCGTCGGGATGCCTCCTCTCAAGAACTGATATCGCGACCCCCAGACAATCTTTGGCGCGCTTGTAGTTGCCTTCTTTATAATATTGTATGCCTTGGGCGAGACCCGCTTCGGCTCTTGACTCGGTCATCTGATATGGCTGCAGGTATTGAAGTCTTATATCTATTGCTTTTCGGAAATATTCTGCCGATTTTGTGTAATCGCCCTCCTGAGAATATACATTGCCTATATTGTGATAATAGACGGCAACGTCCGGATGCTTGGGACCGTAAATGTTTGAAATTATTTCCAGGCCTTTGTTGAAGTATTCAATCGCTTTGGCCGACTGCCGCTTATGTCCGTAGAGAGTTCCGAGGCTATTGTATGAAGCGGCAACCTTTATATGGTCAGGTCCGAAACAGCGTAATCTTATTTCAAGGGCCTTGATGTGAAACTCCTCAGCCTTAGCCATATCGCCCTTATCGAAATAGAGAAGGCCCAGGCTATAATATGAAGTGGCTACGTCGGGATGCTCCGGCCCCAATATCTCAAGGCGTATTTCGAGAGCTTTATTATAGTATTCATCGGCCTGGGCATATTCTGCTTGCGAATAAAGCGCAGATCCGAGATTGTTGTAGGACGTTGCGACCAATGGGTGCCAGGGACCGAGAACGCGCAGCCGTATCTGCAATGCCTTATCGTAATTTTCCGCAGCAATGGCATATTCACCCAAAGACTCGTAAACCGTGCCAAGGTTATTATAGCAGAGCGCCAGAAGAAGCTCGTCGGGATTGTCTTGACGCAAAAGATTGTTCAGGGCCGACTCGATATAGCGACGTGCCAGGTTATAGTCGCCGATAGAAACGCTGAGAAAATTGCCGGTCTTTAGCAGCCATTCGACATTGGTGGTATCTGCGTCGGCTATGGTGCGGTAGAGGTCCAGGATTTTGGCGTTGTTGCGGTAGTCGCGGGCCAGTTGCAAGGTTTGGATTTGACGCTCGGCCATGGCGTAGAGCGAATCGCGCGAGGCCGTCAGAGCCGTGTCGGTGGCCTGTAGCTGGGTAATGGCCGAGCGTACTTCGTTCTGACGCTCGATGTTGTTCAGCAGGCGGTTCTTGATATCCAGGTCGTCGTAGCGGGCAATGGCCTCGTCGATTTTGCCATCCTGGACCAGGGCGATGATTTCCTGCTCGGCAGCCGAGATTTCCGACAGGTCGATGCGGGCGAAGCGGTCAACGTAGTTGTCCAGATTCTCCAGCTGGCGCGCGTAGAGGTCCTCGATTTTGCGCAGACTGTCGGCAAACTCCTGCTGCCGGATGCGGTTCTCATCGCGCAGACGGCGTAGATTGGCCGCGGCGTTGCGGTATTGGCGGCTATAACGCTCCTCGGAATTGGCGTAGTAGAGGTCTTTCAGATGCTTGAAGCGGTCCGAACGGCACATCACGATGCTGAACGCTTTGTCCGGGTTCAGGTTCCATTGCTCCAGTGCGTCCTTGTTGAAAATCTCGTAGCCGTCCTTCTCGATGCGCCGCACATTGATGCGCTCGCCGGGATTCAGCGTCAGAAATTCAAGCGCGAACCTGCCCTGAGCATCCGACACGGTACTCTGCGCCGGATAGACGCGCAACTCGACGCCCGGCAACGCCGTCTTCGGCGCCGCCTCGTTATATTCCTGCACGATACCGCGCTGCACAGTCTGCCCCGCAGCCACAATCCCGGCCACAGCAAAAATCAAGCTGAAAATCAGTTTCCTCATAGAGTCCGAAGGTATTAGATACCAATATGCCCGCAAATATAAACAATTTTCCCGATAACAGCGTGAAAATATTGTAATTCCTCACTTCTTTAAACAGCGAAAGTAGCCGGGTGGGGCTGCTTTCGGGGGGTGGCGGAGAGAGAGGGAGTCTTGCTTCGCAAGCGCTCCGCGATGACGAACCCCCTCCGGGGGACCCTTCGAATTCCTCTCTCTCCTTTAAACAGCGAAAGCAGCCAGTTGGGCTGCTTTGGCTGCGGAGAGAGAGGGATTCGAACCCCCGGAGGTGTGACCCTCAGCGGTTTTCAAGACCGTCGCAATCGACCACTCTGCCATCTCTCCAAAAAAGCCTGACTCATCGGAAATGAATCAGGCTCGTTATTTGCGCTTCAAGATGGACTCGAACCAACGACCCTCTGATTAACAGTCAGATGCTCTA
>USGZ01000127.1 GCA_900554265.1 uncultured Porphyromonadaceae bacterium | reverse complement strand
CTACGCCCTCTACCTGCGCGACGAGGAACTGGAGATTCTCGACGGCCTCATCGCGAAATTCCCGCGCGAGTTCACTTTCACCGACTACCGAACCGCCCTGCTCCTCCACGCCGAGCGCGTCGGCGAGGCCGTCGAAGGGCTGAAGGACTATCTGCGCAAGTTTCCGGACAACATGGGCGCCCTGCGCCGGCTTCTGAGCTTCAACCTCCCGGACAGTACCGAATATATCGAGGCTTTCTACAAGGCCGCACCCGGCGGTTTCGGCGAGCAGGCACTCGACGAGACAGTCAGCGCCCTGCATATGAACAACGCCCTTGTGTCGCTGCACCTGCTGATGCAGATTGCCGTGCTTAAGGAGGAGTCCATGAACGAGACGCACGTAGGCACCTGGATCGAGGCCATCTATGCCATGGGAAACTTTACCATGGCGGCTTTCCTTGCCGATACGCTCCAGCATGCCGACTACATCACCGAGCAGCCCCTGCGCGGTGCCGGCGTATCCGCGGCCGTAGTGTTGTCGTATATGAAGACCGGGCAGTCCGAGAAGGCGTTGAAATTCATCGACGCCACTGAAAAACCCTTCCGCCTGGCTCTGACAGTCGCGCCCCTTGCCGTGCGGCTGACCATGCATGCGCTCCTGGACCTTTATGAGAAGGTACGCGAGAAGAAGGACGATACCGCCTTCTGGCAGGACTACGATATAGCCGGCGACTACAGGAGCCCCGGACCTGCCCCCGCCGACTGACAGACGCAGACGTCAGACATTAAATACCTTATACGAAAGCCCGAAAGAAATATGCTGTAAAACATAGACATTTTTTCGGGCTTTTTCTTGCTCGTTCCGAAAAAAGAGGCTAATTTAGAGCCACAAAACATAAACAACACTAAGTATCAACCTCAAATCGAACACGATATGACCAAGACCATCACCTTCAACGAACTCCGTCGCCTCAAAGACAGACTGCCCGACGGATCGATGCACCAGATCGCAGACAGGCTCAACACCACTGTTCAGACCGTCCGTAACTACTTCGGTGGCAGCAACTACGATTTCGGCAAGAACTGTGGTGTCCACATAGAACCGGGTCCCGACGGCGGCATCGTCGTGCTGGACGACAGTACCATCTACGACATGGCCGTAGAAATCCTCCAGAAGCTGGAAGCTGAATAAAGCATACACACAAACTACAGGGACGCGGCCGCAAAGGTGCGTCCCTGTAGTTTTACCTCCATACATGATGTGGCAATGGACAGAATGATTACCCTCGCAATCCATACCTACGACAAGGCGGTTGCCCTGCGCACGCTGCTGGAGTCGGAAGGCATACACGTGGAGCTCAACAACGTCAATCTCGAACTTCCGGGGCTGTCGTCGGGCGTCCGCGTGCGCATCCCCGAAGCCGATTTGGCTCTGGCGCTGCGAATCGTCGAGAACCGCGAGCTTTTCGCCTCCGACGGAAGCGACAAGCACGTCTATCTCGTGCCGGTGGATTTCAGCGAGCTCTCGTTCAAGGCGGCCTGTATCGCGGCACGCCTTGCGGCGACGCGGAAGGCCCGCATCAGCCTGCTCTACAGCTACATCGACCCCTACATAGCCAGCAACATCCAGATTACCGACGACCTGAACTACGACGCCGGGGAGCCTCTCGCACGCGCCATCATGGAGCAGAACAGCGAGAAGTTGCTCAAAAATTTCGTAGAGCGCCTGCGCAAGGCAATGAAAAACGGCGAGATTCCCGTCGTTCAGCTGGACGACAAGGTCATGGAGGGAGTGCCCGAGGAGGCTATCGTGGAGTACGCCAAGGAGCTGAAGCCCGCGCTCATAGTGATGGGTACCCGCGGTGCCGAACAGAAGGCGCGCGAGATTATCGGCAGCATCACCGCCGAAGTCCTCGACGAGGGGCGCTTCACCGTACTCACCGTGCCCGGGCCGGCCGACGAGGAGAACTCGCTCCATCCGCGCAACATACTCTTCTTCAGCAACCTGGACCAGAACGATATTCTGGCTATGGACACCGTCTACCGTCTTTTCGGCGGCGACGACGTCCGCGTCACCATCATGCACGTGCCCCAGCGGCGCCGCCTGATGGAGCGCAACGCCGGCAAGGCGCTGCAGAGCCTCAGCAGGTACTGCAGCGAGAATTTCAGCCACTACCACTTCGTGAGCGTGCCCGTCAGCCCGGACGACTGCGAGCAGGCTTTCGCCTCCCTGGATTCGACGGCACATTTCGACCTCATCGTGTCGCCGAACCGCCACCGCAATGCCTTCAGCCGGTTGTTCAACCCCGGTCTGGCCCATAAAATCCTTTTCCAGACCGATGTTCCGATGCTTGTCATCCCGGTATAGAACCAAATTCAGAACCACACCTTAAATTCACCACATGACCATAAAGCACCTGCTTCTGGGCGACGAGGCCTTCGCCCTGGGAGCGATAAACGCGGGACTTTCCGGAGCCTACGCCTATCCGGGAACACCGTCGACCGAAATTCTTGAATTCATACAGGGCGATGCGACCGCCAGGGCCCGCGGCATCCATTCACACTGGTCCAGCAACGAGAAAACGGCCGTGGAGAGCGCCCTGGGCATGTCGTTCTGCGGCAAACGCGCCATCGCCTCGATGAAGCACGTGGGGCTCAACGTCGCCGCCGACCCCTTTGTCAACTCGGCCATGACCGGCGCAAACGGCGGTCTCATCGTCGTGTCCGCCGACGACCCCTCGATGCACTCCTCGCAGAACGAGCAGGACAGCCGCTTCTACGGCGCCTTCGCCCTTCTGCCCGTGCTCGAGCCCTCGGACCAGCAGGAGGCCTACGACATGGCCGCCTACGGCTTCGACCTCTCCGAGCGCTTCGGCGTGCCGGTGCTCCTGCGCCTGGTGACGCGCCTGTCGCACTCCCGCGCCGTCGTTGCCGTCGACGCCGAGGCGCGCGCCGAGAATACGCTCCATTACCCGGCCAACCGTCCGCAGTGGGTACTCATGCCCGGCAACTCGCGGCGCCGCTATCCAGAACTCATCAAAACCTACGCCAGCCTGGCCCTGAATTCCGAAAGCGCTCCTTACAATAAATATATCGACGCTCCAGACAAAAGTACAGGCATCATCGCCTCCGGAATCGCCTACAACTACGTGATGGAGGCCTTCGGCGGCCGCTGCCCCTATCCGGTGGTCAAGATTTCGCAGTACCCGCTGCCGATGGACATGCTCCGCCGCCTGGCCGCCGGGTGCGCGCGCGTGGTAGTGGTTGAAGAAGGCCAGCCCTTCATCGAGCAGAGCCTGAACGGACTGGCCGGCTGCGTCGAAGGCAAGCTCAGCGGCCGGCTGCCCCGTACCGGCGAGCTGACTGTCGACGACGTGCGCCGCGCGTTCGGTCTGCCCGTCCATTCCGGTCTCCCGAAGCCCGAACTGGTGCTTCCTCGTCCGCCGGCATTATGCCAGGGCTGCGGCCACCGCGACGTCTACAATGCCCTCAACCGAGCCCTCGCCGCCTATCCGTCGCCTAAGGTCTTCGGCGACATCGGCTGCTATACCCTGGGCTACCTCGCGCCTTTCAAGGCCATCGACACCGTCGTCGACATGGGCGCTTCTATTACCATGGCCAAGGGAGCCGCCGACGCCGGCCAGCATCCCGCAGTGGCAATAATCGGAGACTCGACTTTCACCCACTCGGGCATGACGGGCCTCCTGGACGCCATCAACGAAAACTCGCCCATTACGGTGATCATCTCGGACAATCTCACCACAGGCATGACCGGCGGCCAGGACAGCCAGGGCACCGGCAAGCTGCGCGAAATCTGCCTCGGCCTGGGCGCCGACCCGGAGCATACCATCAGCATGGAGTCCCTGCCTCGCAACGTCGAGCAGATGGAGGAAGTGTTCCGCCGCGAAATCAACTATCCAGGCCTGTCCGTGATTCTTTCCGCCCGCGAGTGCATCCAGACCGCGCGGCGCCATGTAACCGCCAAAACTGAAAAGAAATGAAGAAAGACATCATACTTGCCGGCGTAGGCGGCCAGGGCATCCTGACCGTCGCCGGTGTCATCGGCGCGGCGGCCCTCGCCGAGGGCCTGTGGCTCAAGCAGGCAGAGGTCCACGGCATGAGCCAGCGCGGCGGCGACGTCCAGAGCAATCTGCGCCTGAGTTCAGAGCCGATTTACTCCGACCTCATCCCCCTGGGACAGGCGGACCTGATAATATCGATGGAGCCTATGGAGGCCCTGCGCTACCTGCCCTGGCTGGCTGGGGAAGGTCGCATAGTCACCAACACCACGCCCTTCGTCAATATCGAGCCTTACCCTACAAAAGAAGCTTTAGAGGCTGAATACGCACGTCTGGGCGACCGCGCTCTGCTCATCGACGCAGACGGAATGGCCCGCGCCGCCGGCAATCCCCGCAGCGCAAATATCGCCCTGCTCGGCGCCGCGGCTCCCTGGCTGGATATCGACGCAGCCGTCCTTCGCAAGGCCCTCGCAGCCCGCTTCGCCTCCAAGGGCGACGCCGTCGTGGAGCAGAATCTCGCCGTATTCGATGCCGGCGCGAAAGCAAATCTAATGCGCAATGCATAATTCATAATGCATAATTCATAATGATTACCAAGTTCCATTTAATTATGCATCATGCATTCTAAACTCTAAATTAATTATGCATTATGCATTCTAAATTCTAAATTTCAAAGTTATGTTACCGTTGTCTGATTCCCAACTGGCGGCGATAATGGAACGCCTGAATATAGCGTCGCTTAGCCGCGCCACCATCCGCCAGGTCGTTGCCGTGGCGGCGATGGCCGAAAAGGAAAGCGGCGAGTCTTTCTCCCATCTCGAAGTCGGCAATCCCGGGCTGCCGCCGAATCCCGCGGGCACGGAAGCCGAAATCGAGGCCCTGCGCAGCGGCGTGGCCTCGGTCTATCCGCCAGTGATGGGCTGTCCCGAGCTCAAGCGCGCCGGCAGCCGCTTCATCCGCGCCTTCCTCAATGCCGACGTGCCCGCAGAATGCGTCGTTCCTTCCGTCGGATCAATGCAGGGCAGCTTCTCGATGCTGCTCCTGCTGAGTTTCCGCGACCCGGCGCGCGACACCATGCTCTACCTCAACCCCGGCTTTGCCCCGCAGCACCTGCAGGCGCGGCTGGTCGGCCTAAAGGAGGAAAGCCTGGACATCTACGACTGCCGCGGGGAGGCCCTGGAGCGCCGGCTCGAAGAAATCCTCTCGCGCGGCAACATCACCGGCATACTCTACTCCAACCCGAACAATCCCGCCTGGACCAACCTCACGCCCGACGAGCTGGCAATCATCGGGCGCCTGGCCACCAAGTACGACGCCATCGTCCTCGAGGACCTGGCCTACATGGGCATGGACTTCCGCCGCGACTGCGGCATCCCCGGCCAGGAGCCATACGTGCCTACCGTGGCCCGCTATACCGATAATTACGTGTTGCTGGTATCGGCCTCGAAGATATTCAGCTACGCCGGCCAACGCGTGGCCCTGGTAGCCATGAGCCCGGCGGTGTTCCGCCGCCACGAGCAGGCCCTGGAGGATATGTTCGGCTTCAGGACCCTCGGCGACGCCTACATCTTCGGCGTCGTCTACGCGCTTTCCTCCGGCGTGGCCCACTCGGCGCAGATCGCCATGGCCCATATGCTCGACGCGGCCGCCGAGGGGCGGCTGAACTTCGTGGCCGACTGCCGCGAGTACGAGCGCCGCTGCCGCCGAGCGCGCAAGATTTTCGCTGA
>USGZ01000126.1 GCA_900554265.1 uncultured Porphyromonadaceae bacterium | reverse complement strand
ATGACTTTCGTCAGAGTATGTCAGCGGACGATAATCTTGACAACCTTGGTGTTGACCTTGACGGTGTAGACACCGCCGGCCACGGCAACCTTGGTTTCGGCTGCAGCCTTGCCGGCGAATACAACCTTGCCGTCGATAGCGTTGATCACCAGGTTCTGGCCTTCGGCACCGAGGACAACGATGTTGCCGTCGACAGCCTTGACGGAGATGCCTGCGCCGATTTCGAACAGGCCGCTGCATTCAACCTCCACGCTTTCGGGAGCGGAAACACCGCGGTCGTAGACTGCAACTACACTGTAGGTGTAGAATTCGTCGGCTTCGGCGGTGGTGTCGATGAATTCGGTTTCGCCGACAAGCTCGGTGTTGAGCTTGACGCCGTCGCGGTATACATCGTAGCCCTTGAGCTCGAGATTAGCTGTGCCGCTGCCGCGCTCGAAGGTCACGTCGTCGACCATCAGCATGAAGGATGCGGTACCGCAGCTGTTGATTGCGAAGTACTGTGCGCCGGCGGGCAGGTCTACATTGTAGAGAGTCCATTCGCCGGGAACGGTGCTCTGGCTGTAGAGTTCGATGAAGTCGGAAGTCTCGAGGCTGCCGGTGCTGTAGAATACCTTCAGCGACTCGGGATACTGTGCGGAGTAGCTGCGGGCGTAGAAGGAGATGGTCTGGGCGTTACCGGACAGAGCGGGGCTGATGGCCCAGTCGCTGGTAGTGCCGTCGTCGTAGCGGAACAGAGCTGCCAGATACTTGCTGCCGGACTGTGCGGCGAAGGACTGGTTGAACTGAGACTCGCTGCAGTCGAATACGAAGAAGGATGCGGTGGAGGAACCGGGAGTGATTCCGGGAACGTCGGAATTCTGGAAGCCGCCTACGGGAGAATTGTCGACGTCGACGAATGTCCAGCCTTCGAGCTCGTGAGCCCAGCTTTCGCAGTTCTCGAAGTTCTCGGTAACGGTCTCGATGGCACCGCCCTCGAGGTTAGGCTCGTTCCAGGTCAGCTTGACGCCTTCGGCAACGTTCTCGCCCTTGAGGTCCTGTACAACGGGCAGGTTGGAGTGCTTCGGAGTTACGAAGAGGTTCTCGGTGTTGTTGTTCTCGGTGTTCTGGTCGTTCTCGTAGTAAACCATAGCCATATAGGTCACGGGCTCGGAAGCCACGGCGCTCATGGTCTGCGGGAAGGAGATGGTCTTGCTCTCACCTACGGCGAGGGTCTCGACATTCTCGGTAGCTACAACCTCCCAGTTGGAGAGCAGGTTGACGGTGAAGGCGCCGGTAGCCTCGATACCGTTGTTGAGGACGGTTACGTCGACATTGAAGTCAGCGCCGGCAACGACGTTGGCCGGAGCGGCGATGGACACGGCCTTTACATCCTGGTTCAGCATCGAGCCGACCTTGATGTTGTCGATCATGATGCTGGTGTAGTGCTTTATTACGCCTTCGAAGCGAACCTGGATGGTCTTGCCAGCGTAAGCGGACAGGGAAGCCACAACGGGAACCCATGCGTCGACAGCGTCGCCGCCAACCTCGCTGATAACGGTGTTGCTGAGCAGAACCCAGTCGGGAGTGCCTACCTCGCGTACGTAGAGGTTGATTTCATTGATGTCGGGAGCCTGGGTCTCGGCGTTGATGATGTTGTAGGTGTAGAAGGAGATGCCGGGGTTGACGGATTCCTCGAGAGAAATCTTGGCGGTCATCAGGGAAGATGCGGAGTCGAGGTAGCGGCCCTGCATCAGAGCGAAGCCGTTGTCGCCGTCCTGGGAAGCCAGGTCGGAGAACTTGGAATCGTCGGCGATGGTCCAGCTTGCCTCGGCCACGCTGAAGCCGGTGGCCCATGCGAGGCCGTCGAGAGTAGCGTTGGGGAAGGATTCGGTCATCTCATAGTAGGGGAAGCCTACCACGATAAGATCGGAAGCCGTTCCGGAACCGATGCCTTCGGCACTCTGGGGGAAGATTGCGTACTGTACGAAGTCCTGGGCGTATTCCTCTACGGCCTGGAAAGTATAGGAAGTGCCGGCGATGGGATCGCTGATGGGCTGCCAGCCGTTGTTGTACTCGGCAACCAGATATGTTACGGAACCGGCGGGATATGTAAGGCCGTTGACGTCAGTGAGGACGGGGTCCCAGGTCAGCATTACGTGGCCGAGGGTCTCGGTCTCGGTGATGTTCACGGTCTCGGGGGCGGCGGGAACGCCGAAGCCCACATATGCGGAAGCGGAGGCAACGATACCGTCACCGTTGGAGTTGAAGCCCTGGACGGTATAGGTCACTTCGCCGGAAGCTTCGATGGAGGTGTCCTCGCAGGAGAGTTCTGCGCCGATTGCGGGATTCTCGAAAGTCTTGATTACTGCGTCGCCGCGCTTTACGACAACGCTGGTAAGTTCGGTCAGGGCAGCGCCGGCGAAGTTGACGGCGGGAGCCTTGAAGGAGATGGTGGCCTTGAGGGCGCCGGCGGGATCGGGAGTTACGACGATGTCGGTGGCTGCGCCGGGCTGGTCGGCGGACATGCCTGCGCTGATTTCCAGGTTGTCCACGTACAGATAGAACATATCCGGATCGGAGATGCCGTGGATACCGATGAAGTAGGTGCCGGTGGTCTCAGGTACGATGTAGCCCTTCAGGTTGACGGGATCCTTGGAATTGAGGACGGTAGCGGGGATGAGTTCGTTGGTCATGCCGGCTGCGCTGTTGGTGCTGCCCCACTTGGCTTCCACGCGTTCGGGATAGGAAGTTCCGTTGGCATAGGCGTCGAAGCTTATGGTGTAAGCCTTGCCGGCCTCGAGTTTCATCGGAGGAGTGATGCACCAGTCGTCCATGTCAAGGCTGCCGTTGTAGGCCATGCGCAGGGCGCCGCCGCTGATCATCCAGCCCTTTCCGTCGCCGTTCTCGTCGAGGATGGTGAAGCCGGCGAGAGCGTCTTCGTCGGAGAAGTCGTTGCTGTAGGGAGGAACGATTGCACCGAGGACAACGGAATTGGAGACGCCGGGCAGCGACTGCAGGCCTGCGGACTCGGCGCGTACGCTGTAGCTGTAGCTGGTGATTTCAGCAGGCTCGGCCACTTCCTCGCTGAAGGAGGTTGCGCTGATGCTCTGGGCAACTACGGTAGCGTCGTTGACGCGGGTGACGGTATAGGTAACGGCTGCGGGATTGATATAGCCGCCGTCGACGGTCGTCGTAACGGCTTCCCAGCTGAGGTTCATCTTGCCGTCGGCATAAACGAGGCTTACCTCGGGAGCGGCGGGAACGCCGTTGCCCACGAATACGCTGGTCTTGGCCTTGGGCGATGCGCCGACAGCGTTGGAAACGGTAACGATAAAGTCGTAGGCACCTGCCTCGGTAAGGGTTACGGATGCAGATACATGTGCTGCGAAGGCGGTGGTGCCGGTGGCTACTTCAGCACCGTTGGCAAGCACCTTGTAGCTCAGCTCGCCGGAAGCGGCGGTGCCGCCGAACAGGGTCGAGGGTGCGTCGAACTCAACGGTACCTACGAGAGCGCCTTCGGGGAAGGAAACGGCCAGGTTCTCGGGAGCGGCCGGAGCGCCGGCTTCGGCAGCGGGCTGCGGAACATTGAGACCCATGATTTCGTCGGAGTAGGTGTACTCCAGAACTGCGGTCAGGGCGCCGGTAGTCAGGTTGACCTCATAGAGGGTCGAGGTTTCGTCGGCGGGGCATACGTCCCAGTACATCTTGCCGGTCTTGGGGTCGATGCAGGAAGACGACAGATACAAAGGAGCCGCACCGGTCTGGCCGATTTCGGTCAGGGCGCCGGTTGCCTTGTCCATCTTGCACAGGGCGGACGAATCGACTACGAAGTCTTCGCCTTCCTCATGGCCTGTATAGGTGATTGCATAAAGCTGGCCCTCGGCATCGACAGCCATGCTGTTGATGTTGGAGTTGAAAGCGGCAATGGGGGTTACGGTAACGCCGTCCTCGGAGTACTGATACTTCGCGAACTGGAGACCGTCGCCTTCGGCATTGTAACCTACGCCGTAAACGATATCCTCGGCGGGAACATATACGCCGGCAAGTAAGATATTGTCGACATCGCCGCTGTTGTTCTTGATAAGTTCGCCGCTTTCGGCATCATATACATAAGTATTGACGAATATCATGCCCCAGAAGGACTCGTAATCTGTCAGATAATACTTGCCGTCGATGAGGAATGCGCCGTAGCTACCGCCTTTCATCTCGTGGATGAGCTCGGTGGTTGCCGTGTTCACCTTGTAGAGGCCTGTGGGCTGGGACTCCTGGGTGAAGGTAGTATTGAACAGCACGATACCCTGCAGGTCGGGCAGCTCGGCGCCCTCGGCGAGAACGCGGTAGCGCGGCTGGCCGGCGGCGATGGCGCTGGCGGCACGGGCGGAACGCAGGATTCCGTCAGCGCTCTGAAGGCTACGGGTCTTCAGCACAGGCACGGTCATTTTTGCGCGGGAAGCGCTGGCCGTGGCGGTAAGAGCGCTGGGCTCGCCGCTACGCAGGCCTGCCTTCTTGGCAACGGTGGCGGCAGTTGTCGGCATGGCGACAGCTACTGCGAGCACTGCGGAAAAAATCCAGAATAGAATTTTTTTCATAATGTATGAATCGGTTTCTCTTGAGAACCCTGCGGCCGCAGAAACCGTTTGACGGCCGCAGGGCGGAAATAATAGAATTGTTTAGAATTTATTGCTCAATGGATGTCGGGGAGTCAGGCAAGCCTCTTATTTTACGGCTACTTTCAGTGCTGCCGTTCCGGCGCGGAGGATGTAGATTCCGGGAGCGGGAAGGGCCAGGGAGGCATTGCCGGCGGTGTCGGCAGCTGTGGATGCCACGGTGCGTCCGGCGATGTCGCAGACGGCGATGGCCTGCAGGGCCGGAGCGCCGGCTACGGTGATTTCAAGGCCGCGGGCAGCCACGGTTATGCCGGGGGCTTCGGGTGCGCAGATGCCGGAGGAGGGTTTGGTGGCTACGGTGATTTCGTTCGATACGCGGGAGACGAGAGTCCCGTCGGTTGCCTTGACAGTATAGCTGTAGCTGGTCTCGGGCTTGAGGGCGTCGACGGTATAGGAGTCGACGTCGCCGGTGGCGATTCCGTCGAAGCCTTCGACGAGTTCGCGTCCGTAGGTCATGCCGTGGCGTACCTCGACGTCGTCGATGGCAATGGCGCCGTTCGAGGAGGTCCGGGCATATTCGATGCGCACGGCCTTCGCGCCTGCGGGGAATTCGTCGTAGCTGAAGGTCTTGCCGCCCTTGGCGGTGTAGACCTCGTCGGTGGCCAGCTCGACCCAGCTGCCGCCGGCGGTACGGTAGAGGATGCGGACCATGTCGCCCTCGGAAGCGGCGTTGCCGCGCATCCAGAAGGAAATGCCGCGCACGTCGTCCGCATATTCGGCGGAGGTGAGGTGGTCGCCGCGCTTGCCCAGGCGCAGGGCCGGGACGGCGGCGCCGGAGTAGGCGCTGTTGCCGTACGATGCGGGCGAGGAGGAGGTCCAGCCCTCGGGGAGCTCGGTCACGCCGTCGTCGAAGCCGGTGGCGTCGGTGAAAGGAGCGCCGAACACGATTTCATAGAGCGTGAACAGGTAGTCGCTGGCTTCGGGAAGCTTGTTCCAGTGTGCGGTGAAGGAGTTCTCGCCGATTTCGTCGGCTGCCGTCGCCTCGACGGCCAGACGGTCCAGGCCGGGACGGCCGGTGTAGACGGCCAGGGGCTCGGACTCGGCGGACGCCTGGAGCCCGGACATGAAGTGGCCGGTCACGGTATAGTCGGTCT
>USGZ01000125.1 GCA_900554265.1 uncultured Porphyromonadaceae bacterium | reverse complement strand
CGGCTATCCGTCGGCCGGCGATCTCGAGGTGGACATCAGCCGGTCGGCCGGCTATGTGCTCGACGACTGCGGTACGGCGGCAGGATACGTGGCCATAGCCATCGGCGACCGGGAGTATGACCGCCATCCCGAACTATGGGACGCCGCGGCGCCCTATGCCGTATTCCACCGCATCGCCCTGGCCGACGCCTACCGAGGCAAGGGAAACGCCGCGGAGCTTTTCGCCTTGGCCGAGGATATCGCGCTCCGCCTGGGAGCACGTTACATCCGCATCGACACCGGCCTGGAAAACCGACCGATGCAGCGCATCCTGGCCAACCGCGCCTACACTGCCCTCGGCCCCTGCACTTTCACCTGGGGCCCCCGCCTGGCCTACGAAAAGCGCCTCGGTTAGCGCAGCCGCAAATCCCCTTAGTGACCAAGCTTTTACCGCAAGCAAAACCCTGACTCCGCATAACCGCAAAATCAATTAAATGCTGTTTTCATCTGCGGCAGATAAAAGGAGTAAATTTGCAATTAATAAAAAAGTAGCTGAATGTCGGATAGACGTATAAAATGGATTGACTCGCTGAAACTGTTTGCAATCTTCCTGGTTCTCTGGGGGCACTCGGTTCAATATTTGTCGTCGGCGCCATATGCGGAAAATCCTTTGTTTCGCGCGATTTATTCGTTTCATATGCCGCTTTTCATGATGCTGTCGGGCTTCTTGGGCGGCAGGCTGCTTTCCAGGAATATCAGAGAGGTCGTGCGCGACAAGGGCCGTCGGCTTTTGGTGCCGGTTGTGAGCTTTGGCATGCTGTGGGGCCTGTTGGATATTCCCGATGCGCCGGGGCGCATTGCCGGTTTTTGGATTGATTCACTATGGTTTCTGAAGAGCGCCTTCTTGTGTGTTGTGATATTCAGGATCGCAATGTTGCCCAGGCGGCATAAATGGCTTTGGTTGCTGCTTTCTGTCATTGCCGTTCAGCCCATTGATTACTGCGACCTGTGGCAGATGTATCCATGTTTCGTAACCGGCTGGATTCTGCGGAATTATTTTGATTCCGTCCAATCTATGTCCGGTTGGATTCTTTCAATTACCGCTATTGTTTTTGTGGGAATGTTATTGTTCTTCGGGCCCGGATATTTCTCAGCCGGCGGCCCGGGATCTTACACCGCGGATGAAATCGCCGGAAATTTGAAGGCGGTGATCTGGATATCCTGCTACAAGATGATTATTGGAATTGTCGGGGCGGTGTTTTTCATTCTTTTGTTTGAAAGATGCTCGCATCTGTTGCCATCAAGCCCGGTGTGTGATGCCCTGTGCCGTGTCGGGACCTATTCCTTGGAAATATATGTAATGCAATGGTTCTTTCTGGAACGTTTCCTTGCCTCACGGCTGGATTTCGGGAAAGTCGGTTCGGATCCGTTGGTTTTCAATCTGATTATAACGCCAGTGGTTTCCGTACTGGTGCTTGCCCTGTGTCTGGCGACTATTACTCTCTTGAAACGGTCGCGGTATGTTGGAATCCTGATGTTCGGGCACGCACGATAGTTTAGACCGGTTCGTTCCGTCTGGATTGAATAATCTTTTACGATATATTTTTCAAATCGCGGGGAAAGAAAAAAGTTTGTATCTTTGCATTATGGAAAAGGTATATAAGTCGAGGGTGGCGCGGTGGTATCTGTGGACGTGCATAGGTATGGCCGTGCTTTTCATAGGGTCTATTGCGCTTTGCTTTAAGTCCACATGGATTCTGCTGATCGACGTGGTCTTCGTCGGGCTGGCCGTGGCGCTGATGTTCGATATGCTTTACCATACGGACTATACCATCGGCGGCGGCAAGCTTTATATCCGCTGCGGCGTACTCTTCCGCATGACTCTGCCCGTAAGCCGCATAGAGGAGATAACGCACAAGTCGACGATACTGTCGTCGCCGGCGCTCTCGGCCCGGCGCATAGGTCTGCGCTACGGCCGCAGGAACTGGGTCTATATCTCGCCCAGGGACCAGGAAGATTTCATCGCCGAGCTCAAGGCGATAAACCCGGAAATAAGGGTAAGCTGAACCGTGGCACCCTATTTCCGGTAGATAAACCATGAACCAGACACATCACATTAAAAATATATTATGAAGAAAGAATTACTGACCGTCGGCGCCGTGCTGGCCGCGCTCTGCGGCGCGGCGCAGAACCATGTCGCCGACTCCTTCCTGCAGTCGTCGGGAAGCGTCGCCAACGAGCTGGTCGACGATTACCTGCCTCTCATCACGGCCCCGCGGCAGCGCCCTGACGGCACTGTGCTCCGCTACAGCATGCCCGTAGGCGAATTCCAGTATGTAATAGTCGATTACCCCGAAAAGGGCCGTTATTACGGCATCGTGGAAACCGACGATGTCGTAGGCGGCTCATATCTCTATCTGTTGGGAACAAACAAGAGCACCAACGACTCGATCAAATCCTATGCATACCGGCAGCCATGGGACATGCGTCCCGTCAACAAAAAGCCCAGCGGCACATATCATGTCCTTTCGGCTGTAGACCTGGCGAGCCTCGAGACCAGATTCATGGCCGAAGGCGTATATAACTCCAACACTACCGAACGCAGCGACCCGCATGCGACATCTACCGTAACATTCTCTCCCGGAGGACGATTGACCTATAAGAACGTAATTACATATACGGCTAAAATCGGCCAGGAAGTGGAAGGAGAAGTTTCGACCACCAAGCGCGTCAACGGACGACGTCGCCGCAGGACCACCACCCAGCTCACGGGCGGATGGTACTTCGACGTAAAAGGCACCGAAACCTTTACCGGCACCTGGAAGATGCAGAACGGAGAACTTATCGTACACTACAACGAAAGGCCCACCATAACGGTCGCCACGTCCTTCAACCGCCAGGCGCTGATTGACGGCTGGCGCCGGGAAAGCGCCATGCGCGGCATGGAGTTCTCCATGGACACCTACCACCGCCAGTATCTGGCGCAGGCCCAGGCGGACTATCCCAACTATCACGTCGATGAAGAAAAAGAGATTCTCAAGGACTGGATGAGTGAAATCCCCCGGCCTCAGGACAGGACCGGCTATGCGGTATTCGCTCCCGATGTGGTGATGCAGCTTATAGACGGTGTAGGTACCAAACAATACTATAAGGAGGAAGGAATGGAGTATTCCAGCGTTCCGGCCTATAACCTGCGGAACATGACGGGCAAGGTTCAGGAAGCCCGCCAGCGCAAGCCCGACGGCGAGGCCAAGTACCGCCGCATACTGGCCGACAGTCTTTGCCGGCAGATGGCGGGATTCAGCAGCATCAATCCCGGAGTCGGCGACTGGCGTCTTGTAGGCTTCGATGCAGCCTCCGGCAACGTCCGCGTAAGATACCTCGTCGGAGAAGGGCAGACAAAGGATCTCTGGGAAGCGAAGGCCAAGGCCGACGGGTTCTCCATCGACCTTGACGAACTTAAGCGTAACGCCGTCGAAATCACTCCGATGGGCAGCATCCTGCGACAGCTCGAAGAAGGGCGTGCTTTCCTGGAGAACGCGCTGACCGACAAGGCCTATAAGAAGGGCAAGAAAATCGCCAAGAACTTCTTCAAGGAATACGGCGAGATTCCCGTGCCGACAACTTACGACAACATCGACGAACTCGAACGCGTGCGCCAGGCAGTCCAGGCCCGCATCCGTATTCAGAACGACTTCATCAGCCAGATCAACGCGAAAATCAACAGCTGAAAGAACAGCTGAACCGAAAAAGCGAGGCAGTCCTCCGGCAGGGCTCCCTCGCTTTGTTTTGCAGGTTACGACAGTAGCGGACCGGGCCGGCCGTTGGAAACAGCCTTTCCATTATCAGCTCGCCCACGCAGCGGGCAGTGGAGGTGGGTGTATCCCGCGCCCACAATTTGCGAATAACCATTTGTTTATCACCCGGCCTGTTGTGTCGGGAAACGGAGGTCACGCCCCCTTTGCGCGGCTTCGCCGCTTGTCGGTCGCCAAATGAGCTACCCGGGGAGGGACATGGAACGTCGGGATTAATTCTCATTTGAGGCGATGCGAAGATATGGCTCCAGAAGGCCGTAAAACGGCTATACACAAAGATTTATACTATGTTAACCAACAATTTGACGGCTTGAGGCTGTTATAATTGCAAACGGCTGAGAAATTGCCGGAGTTTTTTGAAATTACACAAGGATTTTGGAAGCGATTATGAAATACGGCGCTTAACAAAGCGGCAATTCGCAATCGCAAACTACAGATCAGCCATTACAAATGAGAATTAATTCCTATTTGTAAATTCATAAATCCAAGTCCGGGAGCACGAAGCAAACCGCGAGGCCAGAGCAGTCTCCGTAGCAATCAATACGCAATTGAGAAATTCACAAGTGCAAATACACGCATTCAGACGCCGAAATATGGATTTACATATTTTAGCAATACCCGCACGGCGTTTATTCCCAGTATTCTACGGCCACATTTTAGAGCAGGCGTTTAAATATGATGCCGACCCGACGGCCTGAGGCTCACGTCTACTTTAAACCGTGGGGTTTCCTCTCGGCCGCAAATATTTATACGGAATCATTAAAGCTGCAATTCAAACACTTACTCCCCTACTCCAAGACTGTTTACAATCGCACATCGGCATTTGTTCTCAATCTTAAATTCAATCAATTCACAATTGCAATCTTCAATTCTCAATTGCAATTTGCAAATATGAAATTCATTTATTACATTTGCAAACCGAATAATTCACCATTGCAAACGGCATTTTCCCATGAATGAAGACGAATTCTCCCCTATCATTTCCCGTCTGGACCAGTTTATCGGCTCGCTCGGTCTGACTTCCTCGCAGTTCGCCGACAGAATCGGCCTCTCGCGCTCGAGCCTGAGCCAGATTCTCTCGGGGCGCAACAAAAGCATCAGCGATACCCTGCTCCGGAAAATCCACGCAGCCTATCCGGAGTTCAACGTCGCGTGGCTGCTGTTTGGCTCGGGCGACAGGGAGGAAACGCCGAAAATTGAAACCTCAGAGCCTCAAACCGAGCCCGAAAGCCAGGAATCAGAGCCGCAAACAGCTGAGGGATTGGCATTTAACGAGTGCGAACCGCCAGTCTACGGTTCGCCGAGAACTTACGCGAACTGTGCCAGCCGGGCAAAAACCGTCGTCAGCGTCATAATTGTCTACTCCGACGGCACCACCGATACCTTCCGGCCCTACTGAGACTTGACTCAATCGGGATTAATCCCGATTAATCCCGATTAATCATGACTAATCGGGATGGATGCCAAGCACGAATAAAAACTCAGCCGCCCTGCCATGAAGAACTGGCGGGGCGGCTGGATATTTTTTAATTGGAGCTTGCCTGAGCGCTTAGGGCTTTTTCGGCTGGCGCCTGCCTCAGCGGCGGGGAGCTTCGGAGTTGCGGTTGCGGCGTTCGGCTGCCTGGTCGGCTCCGCGGCTGCCGCGACGGTGCTGCCGCATGAGCTGCTGGTTGAATTTGCGTTCGGCGCTCTTCAGGCGCAGGAGCTGCCGGGGTGTGAGCGTTTCCTTGAAAATCTCGTAATAGCGGGTCTCGATTTCCGCCTCCTTCTGCTTCTGCGAATAGATTGCGGAATTGGCGGCTTCGATTTCGGTTTCCGTAGCGTCGGCATCGGCGTTAACCTGCCTCTCGAGGTCGCGGATTTCCTGGTTGAGCTGCATCTCCTCGTCCTCCATGGCGTCGTATGCCTCGAAGAAGGCCTGCTGCCTGTCGCGGGGAATGTCGAGCTCATGAGCCAGGAACTCATGCTTGTAGGTACGTATTTCGCTGATGTAGCGGTCGCGGTCGTACTCGGGCGC
>USGZ01000124.1 GCA_900554265.1 uncultured Porphyromonadaceae bacterium | reverse complement strand
AGGTGCATGTTTATGTGGACGGGTCCGGCGATGGGGCCGAAGGCGTCGGCGATGGCGTCGTTGACCAGGCGGTTGACGGTGGCGTCGGCCATATCCTCGCGGATGTCGACGCTGCGGCGCACTATCGCGGCCAGGGCGCCCGGCTGGCGTATGGTCTGGCTGTCGCGCTGGTCGATCCACTCCTCGGGCCTGTCGGCCGACACCACTATCAGCGGCACGCGGCGGTAGTAGGCCTCGGCCACGGCGGGAGCGTAGTCGAGCAGGGCCGTGCCGGAGGTGCAGACGAGCACCGCGGGCCGTCCGGCGGTAGACATCCCGAGGGCAACGAAGGCGGCGCAGCGCTCGTCGATGATTACCGTGGTCTCGAAGCGGCCGTCGGACAGCGCCTCGATCAGCGGAGCGTTGCGCGAGCCTGGCGAGAGCACGGCGCGGGTGATGCCGTAGTCGCTGAGCAGTCCGGCAAGAATGGCGCAGCCGGGAGTTATAATTGTTTCCATTTACGCGCAGAAATTGTCAAAAATGTCTAATCATGGTAACAAAGTTAACCAAATATTTGTAATATTGCAAAGCCATTTTCCAATGAAAAGACTCGCAGCATTCATCACAGTAGCGACGGTTTGCCTTCTAAGCGTCTATGCATCAGAGAGCAGACTTCCCTACCGTGCGCCCGTCTCCCTGCCGGTAGAGCTGGCGGAGGCGCCGGCGGCGGATTCGATTGTCGTGCCCGCAGTGCCCGAGCCTCGAAAGCACGGCCTTGTCGACCGCCTGGTGAGGTATTTTCAGGAAAGCAACCGCGAGCACCATGCCAAGGCTTTCGACATGAGTTTCATCGGTGGTCCTTACTATTCGAGCGATACCAAATTCGGCATCGGGCTCGTTGCCGCCGGCCTCTACCGCACATCGAAGACCGACACCCTGCTGCCGCCGTCGGAAGTGTCGCTCTACCTCAAGGCCACCACCAGCATGTTCTTTCAGTTCGGGGTGCGCGGCAATCATATTTTCCCACATGACGCCGCACGCATCAACTACGACGTCAACTTCGCCTCCATCGCCACCAAATTCTGGGGCATAGGCTACTACAACAACGTCGTCGACGACAATGAGGCCAAGTACAAGTACCTCAACAGCCAGGCGCGGGCCAACTTCGTATGGCGAATGGCCGAGGGCTTCTACGTCGGTCCGATGGCCACCTTCGACTACGTCAACGGCCGCGACTTCCACAAGGACTGGCTCTGGGAGGGTCAGGACGACCGCACCTTCAACATGGGCGTGGGCTTCACGCTGCAGTACGATACCCGCGACTTCCTCAGCAACGCTTTCCGCGGCTTCTACATACGCCTGGACCAGATATTCCACCCGCGGGGAATCGGCAACCATTATGCCTTCACTCTGACCGAGTTCACCATGTCGTCCTACCACCGGATATGGAGCGGAGGCATCCTGGCGGGCAATTTCCACACCCGACTGACCTACGGCAACACGCCCTGGGGTATGCTGAGCACCTTCGGCGGCTCCGACAACATGCGCGGATACTTCGAAGGCCGCTACCGCGACAAGGGCGAGTTCGATTTCTGCCTGGAACTGCGCCAGCACGTGTGGCACCGCAACGGCGTAGTCGTTTGGGGCGGCTGCGGCATGGTTTTTCCGCGAATCTCGGCGATGCGCTGGAAGATGCTGCTGCCCAACTACGGCGTCGGCTACCGCTGGGAATTCAAAAAACGCGTCAACGTGCGCCTGGACCTCGGGTTCGGCAAGCACCAGACCGGAGTAATATTCAGTATCAATGAAGCTTTCTGACATAAGACATACATCTCGCCGGGCATACCTCTGGAGCGGAATCCTGCTCTGGCTGCTGCCTCTCACGCTCATCGTGCCCAACGCCGCGCTGGGCTTCACCGAATTCCTCTACACACCCTGGGACCGCCTGGCCAACTTCTTCCTGCCCTTAGGCGTCTACATGCTGCTGGCCGGCTGCTGGAAGCGCACGGGGCTGCTGAGTCTGCTCAGCCTGCCGCTTATGATTCTCTGCGCTTTCCAGATCGTGCTTCTCTATCTGTACGGCGAGAGCATCATAGCCATCGACATGTTCCTCAATGTGGTGACAACCAACTTCACTGAGGCCACCTCCCTGCTGAACAACCTCATTCCGTCGATAGTCTGTGTATGCCTGCTCTATCTGCCGCCTCTGACGCTCGGTATCATCCTGACCCGCAACAAATGGTACGCCACCCGCGGCCAGCGGCGCCCGATGCTCATAGCAGGGGCCGTCGCCGCGGCGGTGGGCATAGTTTTCTTCGGCATGGCCTACGGCATCGACCGCGACTACAGGCCCGAGCGCAAGCTCTTCCCGGTCAATGTGATATGCAATATGTTCAGGGCCGCCGAGCGCACCGAGCAGACGCGCCGCTACGCCGAAACTTCGGCCGGCTTCCGCTTCGACGCCCGCGCCACGCGCCCCGACAGCGCCGAGGTCTACGTGCTTGTCATCGGCGAGACCTCCCGCGCCGACAACTGGCAGCTCGCCGGCTATGAGCGGCCCACCAACCCGCGGCTGAGCCGCCGCAGCGGCATAACCTTCTTCGACAAGGTACTCTCCGAGAGCAACACCACCCACAAGAGCGTGCCGCTGCTGATGTCGCACATCTCCTCCGAGGAGTTCGGCGACTCGCTCACGCGCGTAAAGGGCATAATCGACGCCTTCAAGGAAGCCGGATTCCGCACCGCCTGGATCTCGAACCAGCAGCACAACGGCTCCTACATCGACTTCTTCGGCGAACAGGCCGACTCGGTGCATTTCCTGGTCGACGACGGACGCCTGCACCTCGACACGGATGTGGTGCCCGTGCTGCGTCAGTTCCTTAACGACAACTCCGGACATCCGGCGTTCATCGCCATCCACACCTATGGCTCGCACTTCGTATACCGCGACCGCTATCCGCGCGCAGAGGCTTTCTTCACACCCGAGAATCAATCCCAGGCCGAAAACAGCAACCGCGACCAGCTGATCAACGCCTACGACAATACCATCCGCTATACGGACATTGTTCTGGACAGTATCATCGGCACGGTCGAGGCCACCGGACGGCCGGCCGGACTGCTCTACCTGAGCGACCACGGCGAGGACATCTTCGACGACAGCCGAGGCCGCTTCCTGCACGCCTCGCCGAACCCGACCTACTGGCAGATTCACATCCCCCTGCTCGTATGGACCTCCGACGAATTCCGCAGCCGCTATCCCGAACTTCAGAGGCGCCTGGAGGAGCACTGCCACCTCAACATAAGCTCGGGACGCAGCGTCTTCCATACTCTTGCGGACATGGCCGGATTGACGATGCCGATGCTCGACCGCAGCTCCTCGCT
Organism: uncultured Porphyromonadaceae bacterium; assembly: GCA_900554265.1. Classification (GTDB taxonomy): domain Bacteria; phylum Bacteroidota; class Bacteroidia; order Bacteroidales; family Muribaculaceae; genus CAG-873. The sequence goes on along the minus strand of USGZ01000124.1, from coordinate 2,511 downwards.
GGCCTCGGAATCGTTCCGCGAACCCGTCCGCCGCTATCTCAACGACTACAACGAGTCCGTGCCGCTCGGCGAATCGGGCCTGCGCACCGTCGACATCGAGAAATTCAACAGCATGAATATCTCCGTCGAATAGTCACTTCGGCCAAGTTTTCCATTTTCAAAGCTTTCACTCCTGCAAATCAGTTTCTTGCGATTTTCAGACAGCTCCAAAGTTCTCCAAAAAGAAAAACTTTCGCTAAGATTTTCGCGTTAAAGTTTGCAGTTACGGAATATGATTCCTAACTTTGCAAGCACGAAAATTACATCGTCTGACCAAGGAAAACCGTAAAAAACAATGATACAGGTAGTAGTCAAACGCGACGGCCGCGTTGTCGGGTACAACGAGGAAAAAATCAAGGCCGCCATCCGCAAGGCCATGCTCACCACCGAGCTCGGCGAGGACGAAGCGCTCATCCAGAAGATCGTCGACCGCATCGGCGCCCGAGGCAACGAGCGCATGACCGTCGAGGAAATCCAGGACATGGTCGAGGTGGAACTCATGAAGAGTCCCCGCAAGGAAGTGGCCAAGCGCTACATCGCCTACCGCGACAAGCGCAGCATCGCCCGCAAGGCCAAGACCCGCGATATGTTCCTCGAAATCATCGAGGCCAAGAACAACGACATCACCCGCGAGAACGCCAACATGAACACCGACTCGCCCGCGGGCATGATGATGAAGTTCGCCAGCGAGACCACCAAGCCCTTCGTCGACGACTATCTGCTCTCCGACGAGGCCCGCGAGGCCGTGCGCGCCGGCTATCTGCACATCCACGACAAGGACTACTACCCCACCAAGAGCCTTACCTGCGTCCAGCATCCCCTGGACCACATCCTGCAGCGCGGCTTCGTGGCCGGCCACGGCGAGAGCCGCCCCGCCAAACGCATCGAGACCGCCAGCATCATCGCCTGCATCTCCCTGGAGACGGCGCAGAACGAAATGCACGGCGGCCAGGCCATTCCGGCCTTCGACTTCTATCTGGCTCCTTTCGTACGCAGCACCTTCAAGGAAGAGGTGAAGGCGCTCGAGGAAATCACCGGCAAGGACCTCGGCCACTTCAACGACATGGTCTTCAAGGACTATGTCCGCCGCGACCTCGACGGGCTCGAAGGCGAGGAGCGTCTGCTCCAGCACGCCATGAACCGCACCGTAAGCCGCGTGCATCAGGCCATGGAGGCGTTCATCCACAACATGAACACCATCCACAGCCGCGGCGGCAACCAGGTGGTGTTCAGCTCGATAAACTACGGAACCGACACCTCGGCCGAGGGACGCTGCGTAATCCGCGAACTGCTCCACAGCACCTACGAGGGCGTGGGCAACGGAGCCACGGCCATCTTCCCAATCCAGATATGGAAAAAGAAGAAAGGCATCAGCTACCTGCCGGAAGACCCCAACTACGACCTCTACAAACTCGCCTGCAAGGTGACGGCGCGCCGCTTCTTCCCCAACTTCCTCAACCTAGACGCCACCTTCAACCAGCATGAACTCTGGCGTGCCGACGACCCCGGGCGCTACAAGTACGAAGTAGCCACCATGGGCTGCCGCACCCGCGTGTTCGAGAACCGCTACGGCGAGAAGACGTCCATCGGCCGCGGCAACCTGAGTTTCTCGACCATCAACATCGTGCGCCTGGCAATCGAGTGCATGCCTATCCAGGACCCCGATGAGCGCATAGCCCTGTTCTTCAAAAAGCTGGACAATGTGCTGGAAATCACTGCCCGCCAGCTCGACGACCGCTTCCAGTTCCAGAAGACGGCCCTGGCAAAGCAGTTCCCCCTGCTGATGAGCAAACTCTGGATCGGCGGCGACAGACTGCGCCCCGACGAGACCATCGAGAGCGTCATCAACCAGGGCACGCTCGGCATCGGATTCATAGGCCTGGCCGAGTGCCTGATAGCCCTTACCGGCAAGCACCACGGCGAGGACGAGGAGGCCCAGAAGCTCGGCCTGCGCATCGTAGGCCATATGCGCAGCCGCATCAACGACTTCTGCGAGCAGTACGGCCACAATTACTCCGTGCTCGCCACTCCGGCCGAAGGACTCTCCGGCAAGTTCACCGCCAAGGACCGCAAGACCTTCGGCATCATCCCCGGCGTGACCGACAAGATTTACTACACCAACTCGAATCATGTGCCGGTCTACTACCGTTGCTCGCCCAAGCACAAGGCCGAGGTCGAGGCGCCCTACCATGCCCTGACCGGCGGCGGCCACATCTTCTACGTCGAAATCGACGGCGACGCCACCCACAATCCCGAGGCCATCTCGCAGATTGTCGACCTGATGGATAAGTACAACATCGGCTACGGCTCGGTGAACCACAACCGCAACCGCTGCATGGAATGCGGCTACGAGGACGCCAGCGAGAATCTCGAGGTATGCCCCAAGTGCGGCAGCCATGCCATCGACAAACTCCAGCGAATCACCGGCTACCTCGTCGGCACCACCGACCGCTGGAACAAGGCTAAACTCGC
>USGZ01000123.1 GCA_900554265.1 uncultured Porphyromonadaceae bacterium | reverse complement strand
TGTGCGGCTTGCGAGTGCGCGGCTTGCGCATCGCCTTTGCGGGCTGCTCGGAGGCGGATTCTTCCGGGGCCTCCTCCTCGCTCGCGGACTCGGCGACCGCGGCGGGCGCTTCGGCATCTTCGGCTCCGGTAGAGTCTTTAGGGTCCTTAAAGTCTGTAGAGTCACTAAGGTCTTTAAGGTCCTCAGGCGAGGCGGATTCAGGGGATTCAGGGGCTTCTGCGGCTTCTTCAGCACCCTCCTGGGCTTCGAGAGCGGCTTTGGCGGCTTCCTTGCTGCGCTTGCGGGCTCGACGTCGGCGTTGGCTCTTACTGAGCTTCTGCGTCTCGCCGGCGTTCTCACCGGCGGCTTCTGCCTCCGGTGCAGCAGAGGCCTGGTTCTCACCGGCTCCGGCCTCCTCTGCGGAAACTTTTGCGCCGGGTTGCGGGGCTGCGTCCTTGGAGTGCGGCCTGGCGTCGCTTTGGGGCTGCCCGGGGGCAGGGAGGAGCGCCGTCGGCGATGCCGGCGGGAAACTGCGCGTAGGCTGCGGCTGGCTCTTGGGCTTGGCGGCTTTCTTGCGCGAGGCCTTGTCGTCCTGCTGCTGCTCCTCGGCACCGCGGGTGCGAGCCTTGGTTTCGGTCTTGGTCGCCGAACTTTGGTTAAGATCCTTTTCTTCGCGAAGGTTAAGCACATTGCGCTCCTTGTCTACGACCTTATATTCGAGGTATGCCAGGCTTTCGTCGGCCAGAATCCTGAATTTCGCACCGAGCTTGCGGCGCCAGGTATGGTAGAGTCCGAAAAGCCATCCTTTCTTGATATATGCGTCCACAAAGGGGTGTACATAAAGGATGAAGTCCTTGATTCCAAGGTCGTTGACTATGTACTCAAGCTTTTCGTAGAGAGTGTCGGTAAAGAGCAGCGAAGGCTGTACCTCGCCTTTTCCGAAGCAGGAGGGACATGTCTCGGCAACGGTTACGTCGAGAGCGGGCCGCACGCGCTGGCGGGTAATCTGCATCAGGCCGAACTTGCTGAGCGGCAGGATATTGTGCCGCGCCCGGTCATTGGCCATGATTTCGCGCATGTGGTCGTAGAGCTCCTGCCGGTGTTCGGCCTTTGCCATGTCGATAAAGTCGACGACTATTATCCCGCCCATGTCGCGCAGACGGAGCTGGCGGGCGATTTCGTCGGCGGCGCGGAGATTGACCTCGAGTGCGTTGGTCTCCTGGTCGTTTGTGGCCTTGGATCGGTTTCCGGAGTTCACGTCGATAACGTGCAGGGCCTCGGTATGCTCGATGATGATGTATGCGCCGTTCTTGAAGGACACTGTCTTGCCGAAGGAGCTCTTGATCTGGCGCGTTATGCCGAAGCTGTCGAAAATCGGCTCGGCGCGGTTGTAGAGCTTGACGATATCGGCGCGCTCGGGAGCGATGAGGCTTACGTAAGTCTTTATCTGCGCGTAGACGTCGGGGTCGTTGACGTAGATGTTTTCGAAAGAGGGGCTGAAGACGTCGCGCAACATGCCGACGATGCGGCTCTCCTCCTCGAAAACCAGCGCGGGCGCCTGGCTTTTCTGGGCCTTGGCGCAGCAGTCCTCGAAGGCTTTCTGGAGTGTCTGGAGCTCAAGGCAGAGGTCTTTGGCGGTCTTGCCTTCGGCGGATGTACGGATAATCACGCCGTAGTTGCGCTGCTTCATGCTCTCGACGAGCTTGCGCAGGCGCAGTTTCTCCTCGGCGCTCTTGATTTTCTGCGACACGGAGACCTTGTCCGCGAACGGCGTGAGCACCATGTAGCGGCCCGTGAAGGTCAGTTCGGAGGTCAGGCGCGGACCTTTCGAGGAAATGGGTTCCTTGACAATCTGCACCAGGAGCTCGCGGCCTGTTTCGAGAGTATCGGCCACGGATCCGTGCTTGTCGATTTCGGGCAGGAGCTTCATCTGCGAAAGCGCCGGCAGACGCTTGGGGTCCGCCGCGAGCTTTTTCAGATATTCGCTGTAAGTAGAGAAATGGGGACCTAAGTCCAGGTAATGGAGGAATGCATCCTTTTCGTAGCCCACGTTGACGAATGCGGCGTTCAGGCCCGGCATAAGTTTCTTGACTTTGGCCAGGTAGATGTCGCCGACGGCGTAAGCGATGTTGCGCTGCTCTTTCTGGAGGGACACGAGTCGTCCGTCCTCGAGCAGGGCAATCGACACTTCGGCGGCCTGAACGTCCACGATGAGTTCGCTTTTCATTATGGTCGTGTAGGTTTTGAATTAGGAATGCTTAAAAACAGAAAAACAAAGAACAAACACCGCCGCTGCGGAATATGAGCTCCGCGCGCACGAGTTTGTTCAGTGTATGGTTGCGATAAGATGTCACAAGTCGTAGTATCCCGTTCGAGAAGGACCGTACCGGGGGAGAAGAAACTCCTTATTTCTTCTTGTGACGGTTCTTTCTCAGACGTTTCTTGCGCTTGTGCGTAGCCATCTTGTGGCCTTTTCTTTTCTTTCCGCTGGGCATTTTTTTATTTACTTTATTGGGTTAATTATGCATTCTTCACATCTTCCATGAACGTACGGGCGGGTTTGAACGCGGGTATCTTGTGTTCGGGAATGATGATGGTGGTATTCTTGGAGATATTGCGGGCAGTCTTCTCGGAGCGGGTCTTGATGATGAAGCTACCGAAGCCACGGAGGTATACATGTTCGCCGTGGGCGAGGTTGTCCTTTACGGTTTCCATGAATTTCTCGATTACGGTAAGGACTGCGGCTTTGTCTATACCGGTAGTCTTGTAAATCTCGTTGACGATGTCGGCTTTAGTCATTGCTGTGAGTATTTATTGGTTGAGTATATTCTGTCTGCGGGGGAATTCCGCGCGCTAAAACACCTGCGGCAGGGCCGCCGGCGTTTTGCAGGTGCAAATATCATAATTTTTTTTCAAAAAACCACAATATTAGCGTCAGAAAATGCCGTAAAATGCACAAAATAGGCGTTTTGTCGTGTTTTTAGGCCTACTTTCGGCTCCCGAGGCCCTGTTTTTCCGCTGCTGCGGAGGCGCCGCCGGGATTATCCGAGGCCGAGCAGCGCAGGGACCTGTGCCATATCCGTAAAGCGGACGCAGCGCGGGTCCGCCAGCAGCCTCCCTGCGAGTTCCGGCTCGACGGCGTCGGAGCCGTTGTCCAGCCACAGAGCCGCGCCCCAGCCGGCGTCGAGGGCTCCGGCGATGTCGGAGCGGGCGTTGTCGCCTACCAGCAGGCACTCTTCGGGCTCCACTCCGGCGGCACGCACGGCGAAGTCGAAGAACCCTCGGGCAGGCTTGTTGATGCCGGTGTCGTCGCTCAGTACTATGGGACTGAAGATGCCGTCCAGGCCGCCGGAAGCGAGCTTGCGGTACTGGACCTCGCGGAACCCGTTGCTGACGATGCCCATGCGCACTCCGGCGGCGAGCAGGGCGTCGACGGCCTGGCGAGCGCCGGGGACGAGCGCCGGGCAGTCGCCGAGGTACCGGAGATAGTCGCGGTCAAGGCGGACGGCGGCCCCGCAGGCTTCGTCGCGGCCGAGGCCCGCCTCCTGCAGCGGCAGGGCGAAGCGCTCGCGGCGCAAGGTGGCGCGGTCGATAGTACCGGCGTCGTACTGGCGCCAGAGGACGCGGTTGATGCGGTGGTAGACGTCCATCCAGTCCCGGAGTCCGCGGGCCGCGAAGGCGCGGCGCACTGTCGGGTCGGTGTCGTAAAGTTTTTCCAGGGCTATGCAGCTGTTGCCGGTCATGTCCCAGAGGGTGTCGTCGAGGTCGAACCAGACGATAGGAAATTTGCTGATATCGAATTTCTGTGTCATTGGTCTTTGGAAAAATCGGGCCGGCCCCGGCGTGCGTCCAGGTTCACTCGGCTTTGCCCGCGGCATCCCCCGGAGTTGCTGAGGAAGCGGTCCCGTCGCCGCCGTCGGGTTTGGGCAGACGGGCCTTGGCGTCGGCCTTGCGGGCGGCGGAATTAGCCACGAGCTCGCGCAGGGCCTGGTCGGTCTCTTTTCTGGAAACATAGTTGGCGCGGCTGATCATCACGCCCTCGACCATGGTGGCCACGCCGAAGAGCGTGAAGGCCAGACCCGTCACGAGCATCAGTTCGTTGGTATAGACGGAAGTACGCTGCGCGTCGACATATATCTGGTCTACAGGCTTGATGAAAATATAAACCGCGGCGACAGCCATCAGCATCGGCACCAGGTAGAACCATCCGCTGAGCCTTACGGGACGCGAGCCTCCCAGCAGCAGGAATAGCTGGAACACGGCGCCGCAGGCAATCAGGACACCGAACATGAAGGAAACCAGCGTAACGAAAGTCTGGCGGAAAAGAATCATCGACAGGCCCAGCAGCAGGGCGGCGGCGCTGGCAATCCAGCCTATGACATTGCCTACGGCCCCTACGCGCGCGCGTCCGTTCTTATCTTTCGAGCCAAGGAGAAACACGTTTGTAAGCGCGGCCACGATGAAAAGAGCGCCGCAGGCGGTGATTACGTGCGGACCGGTGATGGTGCGGTGCATCAGCAGCAGAACAAGCCCTGCGGCCAGAGCTATCAGAGCAGTGATAAATAATTTCTTGCCTTTCATATGAGTTTGCGTTATACGTTGGAATTATAACGCCTGCGGAGGGCAATCAGTTCTGCTTCTGGTATTCGGTCGGACTCAGGCCGGTTATATGCTTGAAATACTTGCCGAAAGCGCTCTGATTGACGAAGTTGAGCGCGTAGGCCACCTGCTGGACATTCTTCCCGGAGAAGCGTAGCAGATTCTTGGCCTCCATGATCACGAAGTGATCAATCCACGAGGCGGCGCTGCGCCCTGTGCTCTCCTTGAGCAGGATACTCAGGTACTTGGGCGAGACGCACAGCTTCGAGGCATAGTAGGCCACCGAGCGCTCGCGTGTATAATTAAGGTGTACGAGCTTGAGGAACTCGCGCACGTAGTTGCTGCGCCGGTTGGGCGTCCGCTCGCTCAGGGTCACGTCGACCCGCTTGAAGGCGAACACCATCAGCTGGTATATGAGCGCGCAGACCATCGACGAGACTATATGCGTGCTCAGCGTCTGGTTGTAGTCGTCCGCCATGGCCGTCGACATTATCTTGCAGAAGCGCATCACCTGCGAGAGTTCCTTCTCCGTGAGCTCGACATCGGGGCGGGGCCGCTCGATGAACTCCTCGCTCGAAAGAACCGACAGCGAAAGGTTCAGGTCCTGCATGAAATCGTATGTCACATACAGGGCATGCACCTCGGCCTCGACGTTCTCGATAAGATTGAAGCACACGCTTCCGCCCGGAGGGAATACCATCAGCGAGGGACCGGTCATCTGGTACTTAAGGTCCTTGTGGCGTACGTTGACCTTGCCGCGGGACACGAGGAAGAACACCGCGCCCTGAAGCTGGAAATCGTTGCGCGGCAGCCCGTCGACGGAATCGCAGTTGAAGTGCGCGTATACGCACTGCCCCTCGATTTCACTGAAGTCCAGGGCCAGCCGCCTCCGTTCGCAAAGCGCCTGATAGAGCGGTTCTTTATCGGATTTTTCGTTCATATCTTAAAATTGACAGCACAAAGATATAAATTATTTCGCCATATGAGTGCGGTAATATTACTTTTCAACCAATTTTCAGTCCTTTTTGCACGATTTTCCTCATGAGTCAGTCACGACGGCCCTTTTAATCGGATTCGCCGGCGAAGTATGGGAATTTTTTGCTAACTTTGCAATTTAAAGCCGCATACGCGGGTTTTCACACGGAATTTTCCGCAGTTCTTTTTTATCTCGTTAAGGATGAAAATTGCAATTGTCGGCGCCTCGGGCGCTGTAGGACAGGAATTTATCAAAGTACTGGCCGACACGGGCTTCCCTGTCGACGAACTTCTGCTTTTCGGCAGCGCGCGTAGCGCGGGTC
>USGZ01000122.1 GCA_900554265.1 uncultured Porphyromonadaceae bacterium | reverse complement strand
CCTCTTCGAGAGCCGCGAGCCAGTCGCCGCACCGTCGGAAATCGACGGAGTCGACTACGGCGATTCTCTCGTCGTCGATGAAATATGAATTATAAGAGATGCCGTCCGGAACGGGATACTGCCCTTCGAAAAGGTCGATATCATCGTCCTCAGCCCCGATAAAACGTATATTTTCAGTAATACCCTTCATAACTTAGCCTTTCACTAAATTTCCAGCCACAAAGTTAGCGATGTTTGGGGGAATACCGAGCTTTTTGTGTAATTTTGTAGTTCTAATATTGCACGAGGAATGTATTTTTCTACCGTTCTTTCTCCTATGGCGATGTGGCTGCTGGTAACGGCGGCGGTGTGCCTTCTGCTTGTCGCGGCCGTGTACTTTTTCCGCATCCGCACCGTAGCGTCCTTCCGGCGCCGCGCCGACCGCGAGCGCCCCGACAAAGCCAACTCGGAATTCGAGCCGGCGTCGGTAATCGTCTACTCCCAGGGCGACGCCGACAATCTCACCGAGCTGCTTGGCTCGCTGCTCAACCAGGACTATCCGGCGGCCTACGAGGTGATTGTGGTCAACGAGGGCGAGAGCGCCGACGTCCGCGACGCCATCTCGATGCTGCGGCCACACCATCCGAACCTCTATCTCACCTTCACCCCGGAGGGCGTCTATAACCTTAGCCGCAAGAAGCTGGCCATCACCTTAGGTATCAAGGCGGCTCGCTACGACGTGGTGGTGCTCACTACTTCGGCAGCTATTATCGGGTCGCGGCTGTGGCTGCGGCGCATGATGGCGCCGTTCGGAGCGAACTCGCCCGTCGAGGTGGTGCTGGGCTATGCCTACGCAGCTCCCGACGAGGATACGGCCCGCGGCAAGCGCCGCCGCTCGTTCGACGCCATCGCCGAGAGCGCCCGCTGGCTGGGCGTGGCCATCGCCGGCAAGCCCTTCCGCGGCACCGAGTACAACCTGGCCTACCGCAAGAAGGCTTTCCTGGACAACAAGGGTTTCGCCCGCAGCCTCAACCTCCATTACGGCGACGACGATATCTTCATCTCCCAGATTGCCCACGGCGGCAACACGGCCGTAGAGCTTTCCGAGGACTCGCTGGTACGCGTGCGCGAGGGCAACAATCCGCGGCTTTTCAACGAGCGCTCGCTGCGCCGCAGCTTCACCGAGCGGCGCATCCGGCGCCGTCCGCGCATCCTCTTCGGCCTCACCGGCTGGCTTCAGGTGGCGGTGCTGGCGCTCTGCATAGGCGCAGGAATCGTCGCCTGGCCCAACGTCGAGGGCGCCATTATCGGGCTGGTAATCGTGGTGCTGATGTTTGTGCTTCAGATTGCCACCTGGCGCTCGATGCTCAAGGCCCTCAAGGGCCGCAAGCTGGCCGCAACCATCCCCTGGCTGACGCTGACGCACCCCCTGCGACGCCTCGAATGCCAGCTGGCCTCACGCCTGGGCAAGCACAAGAAGTACACCTGGGAGTAAGGTATTTTTCCGGAATGCCAGAACCTCAGGCCCTCCCGGGCCGTTGGAATAATAACATAAAACTCGATAATATGGAATCTACCCGTCAAGCCAAGATAAGCCGGCTCCTTCAGAAGGAGCTCAGCGAGATATTCCGCCTCGAAACCGCCAAGACCCACGGCACAATCGTGTCCGTCAGCGGCGTGCGCACTTCGCCGGACCTCTCCGTAGCGAAGGTCTACCTCTCGGTATTCCCCTCGGAGCAGAGCCAGGCCGTGCTGGAAAGTCTTCAGAAATCCGCAAAGACCGTGCGCTACGATCTCGGTCAGCGTGTCCGCACCCAGCTGCGCAAAGTGCCGGAACTGCAGTTCTATATCGACGATACCCTGGACTACCTCGAGAACATCGACAGACTCCTCGAGAAATAAACCCGGCGTTCCGCCGCCCTTACAATAAACTATAAGCGCCCGCTCCGGGCCACCCGTCACATATGCTTGCGCTCAGAATCGCCTTGCGCTATCTCTTCGCCCGTAAGTCGCACAAGGCCGTAAACGTAATATCCATCATTGCCGTCTGCGGCGTTGCCGTCGCGACCACGGCCATTGTGGTGGTGCTGAGCGTGTTCAACGGCTTCACGCAGCTCTCGCAGAAGCATCTGTCGCTGCTGGACCCGGAGCTGAGGGCCGAGGCCGTGCGCGGCAAGGTTTTCGGCGCGGCAGACTCGCTGTGCGCTGTCCTGGAGGCGATGCCCGAGGTCGAAGCCGCCATGCCGGCGCTCGAGGAGCGCGCCCTGGCGGTGTTCGCCGGCCGGCAGATGCCAGTGCTTATGCTCGGAGTAGTGCCGGAAGAATATCCGGGCATCGTGCCCGTCGACTCGACCATCATCGACGGCTTCTATGCCGACGGCCCGCTGCCCGACGGCCTTCCGCCCGGCGCGACGGTGTGCGTCAACGTGGCCAACACACTTGGCTCGCGTCCGGGCTTCTATCAGGCCGTCGACCTCTACACTCCGCGCCGCCGCGGCCGCATCAACCCCGCCAATCCCGCGGGAGCCTACCGCAGCGCGCAGGCCACGGTCACGGGCGTGTTCCGCGTGGGCCAGCCGGAGTATGACACCGATTATATAATAACCGACATCGCCCTGCTGCGGCGCCTGCTCGACTACCGCCCCGACCAGGCCGGCGCCATCGAAATCCGGCTTGCCCCAGGCGTATCGGCCAACCGCGCAGCCGAGGCCGTCCAGGCCGCCCTCGGCTCCGAATTCAGCGTACTTACCCGCGAGCGCCAGCATGCGGAATCCTTCCGCATGATAGCCGTCGAGAAGTGGGTCACCTTCCTGATGATGGTGTTCATCCTGGTGATAGCCTCGTTCAATATCATCAGCACCCTCTCGCTGCTCGTTATCGAGAAGCGCGACAACATGGCTACACTGCGCGCCCTGGGCGCCCCCCGCGGCCTGGTGGCGGCCGTATTCGCCTGGGAGGGCACGCTCATCACGGCCCTGGGCGGACTCGCCGGCATAGTCCTGGGCGTGGCCCTGAGCCTGGTCCAGGAGCACTTCGGGCTGATAAAGCTCGGCGCCGACCCGACGGCGCTGACCATCGACGTCTACCCCGTCGAAGTCCTGCCGGCCGACATCCTTGTCGTTGCGGCGATAATTCTCATCCTCGGCGCGGCCATCGGGCAGATTTCGCGCCTGTTCACAGGTAAAATAAGATAAGATGCAACGCGTACTCTTCCATTCCACCATCTTCGGACCCATCCACTCGCGCCGCCTGGGCACATCCCTTGGCATCAACCTGACACCCGACGACGGCAAGATATGCTCCTTCGACTGCCTCTACTGCGAGGCGGGCTACAACGCCCAGGGTCCCGGCACAACCGGCATGGCCGACCCGGCGGCCCTCGAGGCCGAGCTGGAAGCCAGGCTCCGACAAATGAAGGCCGAGGGCCAGAGCCTCGACGTAATCACCTTCTCCGGCAACGGCGAACCGACGCTCCACCGCGACTTCGAGAAGATTGTCGATATCGTCATCCGCCTGCGCGACATCTACTATCCCGAGGCGCGGATAAGCGTGCTGAGCAATTCGACGCGCCTGGCGGACCCCGGCGTATGCCGCGCCCTGCGTAAGGTCGACAACAACATTCTCAAGCTCGACAGCGCCGTGCCGGCGACCGTCCGCCTGCTGGACCGTCCCGTCGACCCCGGCTTCGACATCGAGCGCACCATCGGGCAGCTCGGCCAGTTCGCCGGACAGGCCATAATCCAGACAATGCTCACCCGCGGCAGCCACGAGGGCGAGCGCGTCGACAACACCCTCGACCGCGAAATCGACGCCCTCATCGCCGCCTACAAGCGCATCAAGCCGCGCGAAATAATGCTTTACACAATAGACCGCCCGACGCCGGAAACGACCCTGGAGCACGTATCGGCCGCCGAACTCCGCGCCGCCGCCGACCGCATCACCCGCGAGACCGGCATCCCCGTCCAGGTATCGGCATAGCGCCGCAGGCTCACACAACGTCCGCCCAGCTGCGGAAGTCCTGAGCTCCGCCGCCCATCTGCCTGTTGCAGAAACGCGGGAAAATGGCTAATTTTGTACTCTGCTATGGAAAATTCCAACAACATATCCCCGGCCGTACAGCAGGCCAAGCTGCGTTTCGGCATCATCGGCAACGCTCCGGCGCTCCTGGCGGCCATCGAGCGCGCCATCCGCGTGGCGCCCATCGACCTGTCCGTGCTCGTCATCGGCGAGAGCGGCGCCGGCAAGGAATTTTTTCCCCAGATCATCCACGCCTTCAGCCCGCGCAAGCACGCGAAGTACATCGCCGTTAACTGCGGCGCCATACCCGAGGGCACTATCGACTCCGAGCTTTTCGGCCACGAGAAGGGCGCCTTCACCGGCGCCGTCGACTCGCGCAAGGGCTATTTCGAAGAGGCCAACGGCGGCACCATCTTCCTCGACGAAGTGGCCGAACTGCCGCTCACGACCCAGGCGCGCCTGCTGCGCGTGCTCGAGTCGGGCGAATACCTGCGCGTAGGCTCCTCGGAAGTGCGGCGCACGAACGTGCGCATCGTGGCGGCCACCAACGTCGACCTGCCCCGCGCCATCGCCGAGGGCCGCTTCCGCGAAGACCTCTACTACCGCCTGAGCACCGTCCAGATCGCCGTGCCGCCGCTGCGCGACCGTGGCGCCGACATCCGCCTGCTGGCCGCCAAATTCTCCTCAGACTTCGCCGAGCGCTACCATACTCCCGCCATCGCCTTCGACGCCGAGGCCGAGGCCCTGCTGCGGCGCTTCCGCTGGCCCGGCAACGTGCGCCAGCTCAAGAACGTGGTCGACCAGCTGAGCCTCTTCGAGGGCGGCAAGACCATAACGCCGGATATCCTGCGCCGCTACCTGCCGACGGTGGCCGACAGCTATATGCCTACGGCCCAGAGCGCCGACGCCCACTCCTATGCCCGCGAGCGCGAGATGCTCCTGGGCATGATATTCAGCCTCCAGCGGCGCCTGGACGACCTCCAGGAGCGTCTGGAATCGAAGGCTCCCGCAGCCGCGCAGCCTTCGCAGAGCATCGCCGAGCCGGCGCAGTCGCGCAGCCTCATCGTTGTGCCGCGGACGGAGCCGGTCGAGGATGAGGACGCTACCATCGTACCCTATTCGGAAGTAGAGCCCTCCGGGCCCTCAAATAGCTCCGATAATACCGAGCACTCCTCCACTCTGTCGGAGCCCTCGAGTCTGGAGGAAACCGAGCGCGAGCTCATCCGCCGGGCGCTGACCCGCAACGACGGACGCCGCAAGGCCGCCGCCACCGAGCTCGGCATCTCCGAGCGCACTCTTTACCGCAAAATCAAGGAATATGGCCTCGAATAAACTCTCCGCCGTCCTGCGCGCCTTCGCCGCAGCCGTGCTCCTTGCCGTGCCGGCGTTGATGCCCTCGTGCAAGCCAGTGTTCACCATGAACGGCTCCGCCATAGACTACAATGTCTACCACACCATCGCCGTGTCGGAATTCCCTATCCGCGCCGCCCTGGTATACCCCCCCCTGCAGCCCGCCTTCGAGAACGAGCTGCTTGACTACATCGCCCGCAACACGCGCCTGCAGGTTGTCGACGGCCAGTCCGACCTGCGCCTCGAAGGCGAGATTACCGGCTATACACTCTCCCCTCAGGCCGTTACGGAGGATGCCTACGCATCGATGACGCGCCTTACCATAACCGTCCGCGTGAAGTACACGGACGAGAAAGCCGAGAACAAGGACATCGACCAGAGCTTCAGCGCCTACCGCGACTTCCCCTCGACCGAAATGCTCACCGACGTCCAGGACCAGCTCTGCCAGGAAATATGCAAGGAACTGGTGGACCTGATATTCAACGCAACATTAGGAGACTGGTAATGGCAGAGAATCCCGAAGAAGAATCCGCGCGCCTGCAGGCCATAGTCCGCCGGGCCGCCGACGGCGCC
>USGZ01000121.1 GCA_900554265.1 uncultured Porphyromonadaceae bacterium | reverse complement strand
GATGAGCAGCAGCAGAACGCCGAAGGCCACCGAGCGCGATACGTCGACTACGCCGCCCAGGTTGGCGAACATCGGCGAGAATATCATACACGTGGCAACGCCCAGACGCGCCAGCGCCATCTCCGAGCCCATGGCCAGGGCCATTTCGCGGCCCTTGAACCACTTGACGATACCGCGGCTCACGGTGATGCCGGCCATCTCGACGCCGCAGCCGAAAATCATGAAGCCGACGGCCGAGAACTTGGCCGACGCGGGCATGCCCTCGTAGAAGGGCGAGATGCCCAGTTCGTCGAAGCCCGGTATATAATTAAGGTGCTCGGTGAACCATACGTCCAGCGACGAGCCGATGAACATGTCGGTCAGCGCGTACCAGTTGATTGTCGCGCCCACGAGCATCACCGCGCCCGAAAGCACGGCCGTGAAGCGCACTCCCATCTTGTCCAGGATGATTCCCGCGAATATCAGGAAGAAAATGAATACATTGAGAAATGTTTCGGAACCCTGCATGGTGCCGAAGGCCGTGGCGTCCCAGCCGCGGGTACTCTGCACCAGGTCGAATATCGGCGACAGGATGTCCATGAAGATGTAGGAGCAGAACATCGCCAGCGCAAGCAGCGCCAGGGCCGTCCAGCGGGCCCAGGCCTTGTCGTTCAGCGCAACAACCGGTTTTGTCATTGGTCTATTGTTATGTGATAGGTGATTATTTGCGGTTTCAAATTACAAAATTATACATTTTTCATGACTTCGCCGTCCTATTTCTCCCGGCGGTCCGGAAATTTATACAATTTTTCACGGAGCTGCGTCTGATTTTTGCTTTTTTCGTGTAAATGCTTACCTTTGCGGATATAATTATAGATTTTCGACTGTTATGGCGGAGGACATCGCCGGCCAGGAGCGCCGGCCCTTTACATTCGACAGGGTGGTGAGGATTCTCATCACCATCGCCACCGTATTCGCCGTGCTGTGGCTCATCAACATCCTGCGGTCCGTGCTGCTGCCATTCCTGGTAGCCTGGCTGATTGCCTACATCCTCGAACCCTTCGTGCAGTACAACCGGCGCCTGCTGCGTGTGCGCCACCGCTGGCTGCCTATCATCATGACCCTTTTCGAGCTATGTCTGCTCCTTTGCGTGGTCGGGATTTTCGTGATACCGGACATTATCCATGAAATGCGCCAGCTGGCAATCTTTATTGGCCAGTATGCCGACGCCGGCACCGACATTCCCTTCATCCCGCCGGCCGTCCACGAGTTCCTCCAGGAGAACATAGACTTCGCCGCCATCGCCCGCCAGCTCGCCAGCGAGCACCTCGACAGCATCACCGACTTCATCGGCAGCTTCATCGCCGGCGGCGTCGACCTCATCATGGGTATCTTCAACTGGTTCGTCACCCTGCTCTACGTGGTCTTCATCATGCTGGACTACGACCGCCTGCTGCGCGGCGTAAAGCGCATGATTCCCGGCCGCGCCCGCGGCATCGTCTACCGCATCGGCAAGGACGTCAAGGACTCGATGAACCATTACTTCCGCGGACAGGCCCTGGTGGCCTTTATCGTCGGCATCCTCTTCGCAATCGGCTTCTACATCGTCGGGCTGCCCATGGCAATCGTCATGGGCCTCTTCATCGGCCTGCTCAACATGGTGCCCTACCTGCAGCTCATCTCCCTGGTGCCGACCACAATCCTCTGCATGGTCGCCAGCGCCGACACCGGCGTCGAGTTCTGGCCGCTGTGGCTCTCCTGCATGGCCGTCTACATCATCGTGCAGTGCATCCAGGACCTTTTCCTGACCCCGAAAATCATGGGCAAGGCCATGGGCCTGAACCCGGCGCTAATTCTGCTCTCCCTTTCCGTCTGGGGCACCCTGATGGGTTTCATCGGCCTCATCATCGCCCTGCCCCTCACCACCCTCCTTCTGAGCTACTACGACCTCTACATCACCCGCCGCGATGACCACACCCCTGCGCACAAAGACCACACCACCCCAACCACCCCGACCACTACACCCACGGAAACAAGCCCGGAAAAATAATCTGCCCCTGTCTTTGGTCCATGAAATGGAAACTTTAAGGAGGTGAGTACACAATGAACCTGAGAATTCTGATACTTATATTGGTTTTGTCCGCTGCTTCTGCGGTCTATGCCGAGGGAGATGATTTTCAGGGCGATTCCATACGGCTACGCCAGATGGAGTTTTCCGAGTGGACGCTGCGCGATGCGCTCACGGACATTATCGATAATACTCCCGGCAGCATCACGAAGCCCGTCTATACAGTTGTATTCCACGGGCAAAACAGCGGCTTCCGGATTTCTGTAGCTCACGGGATAGTATTCTTTACCGATTACAAATATCTTGGCTATATCACTGTTGATGACAAAGATTTTGTATTCGCAAGCCGCGATTTCGGAGACTCCGCACCGCGGATAAATCACATTCCCGTCAGTTACACTGACAACAGCAAAACTTTCTCCATAGATGCGTGGCTACCGTTCGACTCCATCTCCGAACAGACTTACCTGATAAAATACGATGCGGCATATAAAGTCAGTATAGAATACTGGGAACCGGACTATTACGTATACGTAATAGAACAGAAATGCACGTCCCGGAAGACACACGCCCAGCAACACCTTAATACCCCGATGCCATGAAACTCCGGACTCTGATTGCCGCTGTACTATTATCCGTCGCCCTTGTTCTGGCGGCTCAGGAGCCATTTGGAACCGGGCGTGTTATGCTGAAAGAATTCAATCTTTCACAAATGCCTGAAATTCAAACGGCACTTACCGACGTCTTACAGATTTCTTCTGGACAAGTAAACAATCCTGTTTATACCGTTTTCCTGCTTAAAGAGCCCTTCGGCTACCGCATACAGATAGGCATCTCCAATAGTACTGCTCTTTATGCCTCCGATTACATGGGCTACTGCACCTTAAAGGGTAAAGAATTTGTTTTCGCGGTGCCATCCGGCTGCGACACTGTTTCCGGACTCACTTTTACAGGCAGAAGCAAAGAGGTGCAAATAGAACCATTTCCTGTTCCTGACAGCAATACCAATTGGGCCTATCTGATTAAAGGAAACGAAGTGTATAAAGTGCTGAACGATTTTTGGGAATGGCAACAACCCGGTTATGTATACGTAATCGAGAGAAAACTGTAGACTCCTTAGAAATTCTATTACAAAAGAAACCCCCGAATAAGCCTGCGGAAGGCTCTTCGGGGGTTCTTTGTATAATTTCGGAACTTCTGCGGTTATGCCAAAAAGTTCTGATTTTTCTCAGAGATTAGAGATTGTTGATGCGGCCGGCGAAGAGGGTTGCGCCGGTTTCGGCTACGCGTACCAGCACATAGAACGGACGGTCGCATCTTACTACGGGTATGGGATCCGGTTCCGGCTCGACCTCGAGGCCAGGTGATGTACACGGAAAATCCCAAGTAACGGCAGCGCCTTCGGCTCCCTTTTCGTCAAACTCAAGCGAGGTGCGCTGGTACATATGATGATAAAGCACCGGGCATCCAATCAGGACGTCAGATGGGTCACCGTTCTCTACCGACGGTATTCCGGCACTTGCGAGCATCGGATTGAGGTCCATTTTTCCCGACGCGAACTTGAAACGCGGGAGATAGAATACCACAACATCGTCGGAAAAGCGGGCGTCGCGGATGGCCTCCACATTCTCACTCAGGAAGCCGCCCATGTCCTCGCCCTCGTCGGGAAGGACGAACACAGCCTCGATTGCGCCGTCGCCGAGTTCCATGCGTATGGCCTGGAATTTATCGCCCTTGCAGTAGTGCTGGGGACCGATGGCCGACATCATCTTCACCATCGACTCGCCCTTTACGCCATGGAATACGGCGTCGGCGGTATTCTCCTCATTAAAGGGATTGGCCCAAGCGCCCTTGAGATAAAGCGCGTCGGCAAGAAGCATCACGGCTTCATCAGGAACTTCGTATATGATTTCCGGAATCAGCCCGCGGGTTTTGTCGTTGCACCAGGCATTGACGACCCCGATCAGCGTATCGTCGAAAGGATGTCCTGCGACTTCGGCATTATAGTAATACTCCATCTTGTCGCCGAAAGTCGCGTTGAGCCGGAAGTTGTTACGGTACCATACGCTATTATAGATTCCGAGGGTAATCTGGTCGTCGATTGTCGGAAGGGCCACGGTGTACTTGGAAGCCAGCTCGTTGAGCACGGTTTTGTCGGCGCATCCGAGGGCTGCGACTATCTCCTCGCCCAAAGTTCCGGTAGAAGTATTGGCAACCATCGACAGAAGAATGTCGGCGCTCAGGGGCGATACGATATAGTTCTCGCGCGAGCCCATATTATCCTCGGCCACAAGCCAGAATTTTTCCATGAACGGAAGGCTGGCCTCGGCGGCGCGGCTCTGCTCGGCCGTGAACTCGTAAGTTATCGGCGCATCGGGCACCTGCGGCTGCTCCTCCTCGACACCCGCCGCCTCCGGCGAATCGCTGCATGCGCAGGCAAAGAGGGCAAGAGCGCCTATTCCTATTATACTGCTTAATTTCATAGCTGCAATCAAATATTATAGATTAATGAATGGAAATTAAAAATTAATCAACTCCTTAATTCTTTTGTCGTTACTTTCACGCGCAAATATATAAAAAGGAATTCTGAATTTTACAATCTCCCAAAAAAATTAACACATTTTATAAATGCGACCTCAACCACCCAATTTGCCGGTAATTTTAATCAATGGGTCTCGCGCCCTGACGTAGGGATGCTCCCTGGAGCATCCGCCCTGAAACATCCGCCCGTAGGGACGCACGGCTCGCATGTCCGCTATAATGCGCTGATAATCAGCGGATGCACGAGCGTGCATCCCTACGGTTCGCGGTTCGCGAAATCCCTTTGTCAATCATTATGCGAAATCTACCCCTGCCGCTGGTCGAGGGAGGCAAGGAGGGTGAGGAGTTTGCCGCGGACGGCCTGCAGGCGCTTGATTACCTGATGGCGGCGGTCAAGGTCGTGGCGGTTGTGGCGGATGTAGTTGCGCGCGGCGTCGATCTTAAGGCCGCGCTCGTGGACCAGGAAGCGGATAAGGTCCAGCAGTTCGACGTCGCCGGGCGTATAGAGGCGCTGGCGCGTGCCGGTGCGCCGCGGACGCAGTTCGGAGAACTCCTTTTCCCAGAAGCGCAGGGTGCTCGCCGGAACGCCGAGAAGTTCCGCGACATCCGCTATGCGGTAGTAAACCTTAGTCAGTGATTCCTTTTCTATCATGGTATCGGGTTGGGTATCAGTCCATCACATGGCCGGCATTCTCGGCCATGGCGATAATCTCGTCGTACTGTTCGGGCGAGAGGTCGAAGTAGTAGTAGTTCACCGGGTTCTGCGCCTGACCGCGGAGGCGCACCTCGTAGTGCAGGTGCGGGCCGGTCGACTTGCCCGTGTTGCCCACCAGGCCGATGAGGTCGCCGCGGCGGACAGTCTGCCCGGCGCGGACCTTCACCTGCGACAGATGCGCGTAGCGGGTCTTGTAGTTGTAGCCGTGGTCGATTTCGATGAGGTTGCCGTAGAGGCCCTGCCAGCCGGCGGAG
Organism: uncultured Porphyromonadaceae bacterium; assembly: GCA_900554265.1. Lineage (GTDB taxonomy): Bacteria > Bacteroidota > Bacteroidia > Bacteroidales > Muribaculaceae > CAG-873. The sequence goes on along the minus strand of USGZ01000121.1, from coordinate 379 downwards.
GCCACGCGACCGTCGGCGGTGGCGTAGACGGGCGTGCCGACGGGCGCGGAGAAGTCCATGCCCTCGTGGAATTTCATGGTGCCGTAGATGGGATCGCGGCGCACGCCGTAGCCCGAGGCCATCGTGCGCAGGAAGCGCTCCGGAACGGGCTGGATGGCCGGAATATGGGCGATGCGGTCGCGCTGGGTGCGGCTCTGCTCGGCAAGGAAGTCGTAGGAGCGGCTCTGGATGTAGACCAGCTGCTCGAGCTGCTCGACCTTGTGCGAGAGTAGCTCCGAGAGGCCGCCGTCGTCGAGACTGTCGAGGCTGTCGTAGAGGCGCTGGCGCTCCAGGCCGGCGTTGCGCGCCGTCGAGTTCAGCGGCTCGGCGCCCATGAACA
>USGZ01000120.1 GCA_900554265.1 uncultured Porphyromonadaceae bacterium | reverse complement strand
CGCGGGGTGTTTTTTATTGTCGCGGGCTTATTTTACGAAGGTGGCGTTGTGCATGTCGCCGGTGTCGTTGAAGGCATTGTGGAAGGCGAATGCGTTCTTGAGGGTGTGCGGGGTCTGACCGGCGCCCATACGCAGGTAATCGCGCAGGAGTTCGCGGTAGGAGGGGTGAACACAGTTCTCGATGATGCACTCGGCGCGCTGTACGGGGTCCTTGCGGCGCAGGTCGGCGATGCCCTGGTCGGTGACGAGGACGTCGACGGAGTGCTCGCTGTGGTCGGCGTGGGCTACCATGGGCACGATGTTGCTGATGGCGCCGCCCTTGGTCACGGAGGGACAGGAGAAAATCGAGATGTAGGCGTTGCGGGTGAAGTCGCCGCTACCGCCGATGCCGTTCATCATCTTGGTGCCGAGGACGTGTGTCGAGTTGACGGCTCCGAAGAGGTCGGCCTCGAGGGCAGTGTTCATGGCGATTACGCCGAGGCGGCGGATTACCTCGGGGTTATTGGAGATTTCGGCGGGGCGCATCACGATTCTGTCGTGGAAGAACTTCATGTCGGAGAAGAGCTTGCCCTCGGTGGCGTCCGTAAAGGTCATGGAGCAGGTTGAGGCGAAGGTACACTTGCCTTTCTGGAGCAGTTCGAGAACGGCGTCCTGGATAACTTCGGTGTACATCATGAAGTTGGGCAGGTCCTTGCTTTCGCCGAGATCGTAGAGCACGGCGTTGGCCACGTTGCCAACGCCGCTCTGCAGGGGCAGGAATTCCTTGGGCAGACGTCCGGCCTTGTACTCGCCTACGAGGAAGCGGACAACGTTGCGGCCGATCTGGGTGCTGATTTCGTCGGGAGCGCTGAAGGGCTTGACGCAGTCGTAGGAGTCGGTGTCGACGATGCCGACAATCTTGGCGGGGTCGAGCTTGAGCACGGGGCTGCCGGCGCGGTCGCTGGGCGAGAAGATGGGTATCTCGCGGCGGTAAGGCGGATCCAGGGGCGTGTAGATGTCGTGCATGCCGTAGAGGCTTTCGGGCAGCTTGTGGTTGTGCTCGATGATGATATGCTTTGCCAGGGCGGCATATGTGGCCACGTTGCCTACGCCACAGCCTACTACGGCGGTGCCGTCAGGCTCGATATGGGCCACCTCGATAATTGCCCAGTCGATAGGGCCGTATGTGCCGTAGCGCACTTCCTGGGCCATTTCGGAGAGATGGCGGTCGTTGTAATGGCAGTCGTGGGCATTGATGCGCTTGCGGAGGTCGGGCACGTTCTGGTAGGGAGCGCGCATGTTGTAGGCGTTCGCACGCGACATCACGCCGTCGACGTGGTCGGAAGTCGAGGCGCCTGTAAACATGTTTACCTTGAAGGGGCGTCCTGCCTCATGCTCGGCCACGGCGCGTTCGGCCAGGGCTTCGGTCACGACCTTGGGCGCGCCGGGGGCGGTAAAACCGGAAAGTCCGATGGTGTCGCCGTCGTTGATCATCGCGGCGGCTTCCTGGGCGGTCAGTTTATTGAATGCCATGTTGGGTAGATACAGATTTTAAGTTTATATATTGTTTGATGTGTTTTTGCAAAGGTGTTTTTTTTCAGAACCTGCGGCGCAGAATCTCGCCGTAGATGATTGCAGCGCGCGGGTCGACGCCTCCGGGCAGCTTCCGCGACGCACGGGAAGCGGACGGCGCCCTCCGCTTGCCGAGACTGGCGACTATGTCCGCCGCAGAGGGTACGGGCGGGGCGCTCTCGCCGCCCAGGAAAGGCTGCGGGAGCGGCGGCTCCGCCTTTGCCTGCGTCGTCAGATGCTGCGGCGCCGGGGGCGGAACGGGCGCCGGACGGAGGTGACTGCGCCGCACGTCGGCACGCTTGCGGTTCTTCGCCAGTCCCTGCACTACAGAAACCACCGCAACTGCACCGCCAATCAATAGCAAGCGTAATAGTTCGGAGTCCACTTTTTTTTGTAATTTTGCGCAAAAGTAATCATTTCTGCGCACAGGCGCAAATTTATTTATGTCTCTGAGCAAAAGCGCGGCCCGCGTACGCCGCCTCTATATAGAAACTTACGGCTGCCAGATGAACGTGGCCGACAGCGAAGTGATAGCCTCCGTGGCCGAAATGGCCGGATATAGCGTCGTCGACAGTCTCGACGAGGCCGACACCGTGCTGCTGAACACATGTTCCATCCGCGACAACGCCGAGCAGCGCGTCGGCGCCCGTCTGCGCGACCTGAACGCCACCCGCCGCAAGCGCCTGGCCGCCGGAGGTCCGCGCCTTACGGTCGGCGTGGCCGGCTGCATGGCCGAGCGCCTCAAGAACGAACTCGCTGAGAGCTACGGCGTCGACCTTGTCGTCGGGCCTGACGCCTACCTGGACCTACCCTCGCTGCTTGCCGCGGCGGAGGAAGGGCTGCCGGCCGTCAACGTCGAGCTGAGCACCACCGAGACCTATCGCGACGTCGTGCCCGTCCGTCTCGGAGGGGTGCATATCAGCGGCTTCGTTAGCATAATGCGCGGCTGCAATAATTTCTGCTCCTACTGCATAGTGCCCTACACCCGCGGCCGCGAGCGCTCCAGGCCTCTGGACAGCATCCTGCGCGAAGTCCGCGACCTCAGAGCCAAAGGCTATAAGGAAGTGACGCTACTGGGTCAGAACGTCAACAGCTACCTCTACGGCGACACCGACTTCGCGGTGCTGCTGGGCGCCGTGGCCGACGCCGTTCCGGAGATGCGCGTGCGCTTCACCACCTCACACCCCAAGGACCTCTCGGACAGCGTGATCGCAACGATGGCCTCGCGGCCGAACATCTGCCGCCACATCCACCTGCCCGTCCAGAGCGGCAGCAACGCCGTCCTCAAGGCCATGAACCGCAAGTACACCCGCGAGTGGTACCTCGACCGCATCGCCGCCATCCGCGCCGCCATGCCGGACTGCGGCATATCCACCGACGTTTTCACGGGCTTCCACGGCGAGACCGAGGAGGATTTCCGGCAGACTCTCTCGCTGATGCGCCAGGTGGGCTTCGACTCCTCCTTCATGTTCAAGTACTCCGAGCGCCCCGGCACCCTTGCCTCGCGCACGATGCCGGACAACATCCCCGAGGAAGTCAAGATCGAGCGCCTCAACCGCATGATCGCTCTGCAGGGCGAACTCTCGCTGGAATCCAACCGCCGCGACATCGGAAAGGTATTCGAGGTCCTGGTCGAGGGCGTGAGCAAACGCAGCACCGCCCGCATGGTAGGCCGCACGAGCCAGAACAAGGCGGCGGTATTCGACCGCGGCACGGCCCGCGTCGGCGACACGGTCCGCGTGCGCGTAATCGACGCCAGCCCGGCCACTCTGCTGTGCGAACTCGCCGGCGACGGCGGAGAGTAAGCTCCCGGGCCATTCCCCCGGCCGGGGAGGCGGCTCAGTCCAAAATCCTCACAGGACCTTATAATAATTACCCGGACAAATCCGGTCAGACATATCATACATGATGAAACAGAATATCGTCAATCGCCTGCGGGCATTTTTCGTCAATTATTTCACCCTCTCGAATCAGCTCGTCAGCCAGCAGGAGGCCGAGGCCAATATCCGCGAGGGCGTATCGTTCCGCGGCACCAACATCCTGATTCTGATACTGGCGATATTCATAGCCTCGCTCGGACTGAACACCAACTCGACGGCGGTGATCATCGGCGCGATGCTCATCTCCCCGCTGATGGGTCCCATAATCGGTATCGGGCTGGGCGTCGGCATCCAGGACTTCGACCTGATCAAGCGCTGCGTGCGCAACCTGCTGATGGCCGCAGGCTTCTCGGTGATTACGGCGACGCTCTACTTCCTCATCTCGCCCGTCAACGAGGAGCACAGCGAGTTGCTGGCGCGCACCTCGCCGACGATCTACGACGTCCTTATCGGCTTCTTCGGCGGAGGCGCCGGCATAATCGCCCTCGGCAGCACCAGCAAAGGCAATGTGATTCCCGGCGTGGCCATCGCCACCGCCCTCATGCCGCCTCTGTGTACGGCCGGCTACGGCCTGGCGACCATGCAGCTGCAGTACTTCCTCGGCGCAACCTACCTGTTCATAATCAACTCGATCTACATCGCCTTCGCCACCTTTATCGGCGTCAAGCTGATGAAGTACAAGGCCGCGCCGAGCGTCGACCCGGTCCGCGCGCGCCGCGTGCGCCGGATTGTCTACACCCTGGCAATCCTCACGATGCTGCCGAGCATCTACCTGACCTACAACATGATTCAGCAGAACAAGTTCAAGGTCCGCGCCGACGAGTTCGTGGCCGCTGAATGCCATTTCCCGGACACGCAGGTGCTCAGCAGCAAGACAGGCGGCGACCGCAGTCACCGCACCCTCACCATAACTCTCATCGGCAGAACGCTGCCCCTGGACTCGCTGCGCCTGGCCCTGTCGTCGAAGCTCAAGTACTACGGCCTGAGCGGCACACACCTGATGATATACCAGGGCGGCGAAGAACGCACGGACACAGAGGAGCCCGGAAGCGCTCTCTCGGACATCTACGCCCTGGCGCAGAGCACAATAGCCGGCAAGCAGCACGCAATCGACTCCCTGCAGGCTCTTCTTGCCGCCGACCGCACCAACGCCAACGCCGCCGCAACCGTGGCGCCCGAAATCCGCGTCCTCTTCCCGAACATCCGCGAAATCGGAATCACCACCACGCTCGTGGCCCATCCGGCCGACAGCGCTGCCCTCGACACGGCCAACCTGGCCTTCGTCAGCATCCGCCGCCACTTTACCCGCGAGGAGCGCACGCGCCTGGCCGAATATCTGGAAGCACGCTTGAAGATGCGCAATGTCCGCATCGTCGAAGTCGAGTAAGGCTCTTAACATATATTGTCGCTCGCGGGAGTTGGAAATACTTGAAATCGGCCGCAAAATTCCGTATCTTTGCAGTTTGCAAATCTGAAACTCAATGGCCGGACCTAATTCCAACATCACCATAAAGGGAGCGCGCGTCAATAATCTGAAGAATATCGACGTAGAGCTGCCTCGCAACAAGTTCATTGTCGTAACGGGTCTTTCAGGCTCGGGCAAATCCTCCCTTGCCTTCGACACGCTCTATGCCGAGGGCCGGCGCCGCTACGTCGAGAGCCTCTCGGCCTACGCGCGCCAGTTCATGGGCAAGATGCGCAAGCCCGAGTGCGACTTCATCCGCGGCCTGCCCCCGGCAATCGCCATTGAGCAGAAGGTCAATACCCGCAACCCGCGGTCTACCGTGGGCACCTCGACGGAAATCTACGACTATATCCGTATGCTCTTCGGGCGCGTCGGCCGTACCTATTCGCCCGTGTCCGGCAAGGTGGTGAAGAAGCACACCGTCGAGGACGTCCTCGCGACGGCCGCCTCCTACCCCGTCGGCACCCGCATAGCCGTGGCCGCGCCAATCAGCATGCCCGAAGGCCGCACCCTGCCCGAGCAACTCGAAATCTACGCCAAGGAAGGCTATTCGCGCGTGGTCGACGACAAGAATGAGTTTATCGACATCGCCGACTACAAGCTGCCCAAGGCCACCCGCGGCAAGTCGCCACGCCTGCCCCTGCTGCTGATCGACCGCCTGGCCACCGCCGAGGCCGGCGACGAGCTCTCGCGTCTGGCCGAATCGGTCGAGACGGCATTCTTCGAGGGCCACGACCAGTGCGTCCTCCTGGTATGGACGCCCGGGGGCAAGGTCGAGCGCCACGACTTCTCCAAGCGCTTCGAGGAGGACGGCATAGTCTTCCCCGAGCTCAGCGAGCAGATGTTCAACTTCAACAATCCCTTCGGCGCCTGCCCCGTCTGCGAGGGCTTCGGCATGACCCTCGACATCTCCGAGGACCTGGTGGTGCCACAGAAATGGGAATCGGTATTCTCCGACGCCGTGGCTCCCTGGCGCGGGCCGAAGTCGCGCGAGTGGAAGCGCCGCTTCATCGAGGCCGCCGCCAAGGTCGATTTCCCCATCCACACCCCCTACAGCGAGCTTACCG
>USGZ01000119.1 GCA_900554265.1 uncultured Porphyromonadaceae bacterium | reverse complement strand
CGGCATCCTTCGCGACGACGAGCGTTTCGCCGACACTCCGGCCAGCGAGCGCCTGGGCCAGCTGCCCCGCGACCCCTACTGGAACGCCCTGCAGGTCAAGTACGCCTACGCCGTGACCTGCCACAAGGCCCAGGGCGGCCAGTGGAAGCACGTGTTCGTCGACCTGGCCTACATCCCGCCCGAAGCCCTCGGCCCGGCACTATACCGCTGGCTCTACACGGCGGTTACCCGCGCGCGGACCAGACTGTACCTGCTGTCGCCCCCTGAGGCGATGGTCGACAAATTGCCCCGAAATGCCGAATAATTAGCCCGATGAGGCCAGAAATTTGGCCATCCGGGGCAAAATTGTTAATTTTACGTTCCCAAAACAGACAAAGCCTCAATCCATCATGGACAAAAGAGAACACAGATATTGCGTAATCATGTGCGGCGGCATAGGCAGCCGCTTCTGGCCTTACAGCCGCGCCCGCCTGCCCAAGCAGTTCCTCGACTTCCTCGGAACGGGCCGCACCTTGCTGCAGATGAGCTTCGACCGCATCAGCCGCCTGGTGCCGGTGAAGAACATACTTGTTATGACCAACGAGCGCTACGACTCGCTGGTTCGCGAACAGCTGCCCGAACTGACGGCAGAACAGATACTTCTCGAGCCCGCGCGCCGCAACACGGCGCCCTGCATCGCCTGGGCCGCATGGCACATCGCCGCGCGCGACCCCGAGGCCAGCCTGATTGTAGCCCCGGCGGACCATCTGATCACCAACGAAGCCCGTTTCGAGGAAAGCATACTCACCGGCTTCGACTTTGTCGAGACCCACGACGCCCTGCTGACCCTCGGCATCAAGCCCACGCGCCCCGAAACCGGCTACGGCTACATCCAGATAGGCGAAAGCGCCGGAGCGCGCATCTCCAAAGTCAAGACTTTCACCGAGAAACCTGACCTCGAGCTGGCCAAGGTATTCCTCTCCTCCGGGGAATTCTTCTGGAACTCGGGCATCTTCCTTTGGAGCTGCCGCAGCATCCAGGAAGCCATGCGCGCGTGCGCCCCGGACATCGCCGGAGTGTTCGACAGCGCCGACCGCGACGATTTCCTGCGCGTCGACCGCGAGCGCGCCTTCATCAACGGGAAATTCCCCGGCTGCATGAGCATATCCATCGACTTCGCCGTAATGGAACGCGCCGGCAACGTCTACGTCGAGACTGTCGACTTCGGCTGGAGCGACGTCGGCACCTGGAGCGCGCTCTACGACCTCTCGCCCAAGAACAGCGACGCCAACGTGACCCAGACATGCAACGTGCTGGCCTACAACTGCCACGGCAATATCTTCGCCGTGCGCGGCGAGAAGCTCGTCGTCGCCGACGGCCTCGAGGATTATATAATCGCCGATGCCGACGGCGTGCTGCTGATCTGCCCCAAGAGCCGCGAGCAGAAAATCAAGCAGATGGTTACCGACGCCAGGCTCAAGTTCGGCGACAAATACGAATAACTCTAAAACACAGCTAAATATGTCCATTGACAAAACCATATCCGCGGCCGTAGCCAAAGCCCTGACCGCACTCTACGACATCAACGCCGACCCGACGACCATCGTGCCCCAGGCCACACGCAAGGAATTCCGCGGCAATCTCACCATCGTTGTCTTCCCCTGGGTTAAAATGGCCCGCAAGAGCCCCGAAGCCCTCGGCAAGGAAATCGGCGACTGGCTGGTTCTCAACGAGCCCGCCGTGGCCGACTTCAACGTAGTCAAAGGCTTCCTCAACATCGAAGTGCAGCCCCTGTTCTGGAACGGCGTGCTCCGCGGCATCGAGGCCGATTCCAATTTCGGAATCACCGAGGCCGGGGCGGACAGCCCCCTGGTGATGGTCGAATACTCCAGCCCCAACACCAACAAGCCCCTGCACCTGGGCCACCTGCGCAACATCCTCCTGGGCAGCAGCCTCTCCAACATCCTGGCCGCCTGCGGCAACAAGGTGGTGAAGACCAACATCGTCAACGACCGCGGCATCCATATCTGCAAGAGCATGCTCGCATGGCAGAAATGGTTCGACGGCAAGACCCCCGAGGACCTCGGCGTAAAGGGCGACCACCTCGTAGGCGACTGCTACGTGGCCTTCAGCAGCAAGCTCAAGGAAGAGACCGCCGCCATCATGGCCGCCAACCCCGGAATGGACAAGGACCAGGCCGAAGCCGCCAGCACCCTGATGGCCGAAGCCCGCGAGATGCTCCGCAAGTGGGAGGCCGGCGACGAGGAAGTGCGCCGCCTCTGGGCGATGATGAACAGCTGGGTCTACGCCGGCTTCGACGAGAGCTACCGCCGCATGGGCGTCGGCTTCGACAAGATATACTACGAGAGCCAGACCTACCTGGACGGCAAGAAGAAAGTGCTCGAAGGTCTCGAAAAGGGCCTGCTGTTCCGCAAGGACGACGGCTCCGTATGGGCCGACCTCACCGACGAGGGCCTCGACCAGAAGCTCCTCCTGCGCAGCGACGGCACATCCGTCTACATGACCCAGGACATCGGCACCGCCAAGCAGCGCTTCGACGACTACCCCATCGACCGCATGATCTACGTGGTCGGCAACGAGCAGAACTACCACTTCCAGGTTCTCTCCATCCTCCTCGACCGCCTCGGCTTCAAGTGGGGCAAGGACCTCGTCCACTTCAGCTACGGCATGGTCGAGCTCCCCGAAGGCAAGATGAAGAGCCGCGAGGGTACCGTGGTCGACGCCGACGACCTCATGGAGGAAATGAAGCGCACCGCCCTCGAAGTCAGCGGACAGCTCGGCAAGCTCGACGGCCTGGACGACAAGGAAATCGCCGCAATCGCCGAAACCGTCGGCATGGGCGCCCTCAAGTACTTCCTCCTCAAGGTCGACCCGCGTAAGAACATGGTGTTCAACCCCAAGGAATCCATCGACTTCAACGGAAACACCGGACCCTTCATCCAGTACACCTACGCACGCATCCGCTCTGTCCTCCGCCGCTCCGAGGCCGAGGGCTTCAAGCCCGTCGACTACTCTGCCGTGGTGCCCAACGACAAGGAGTCGGACCTCATCCAGACCCTGAGCGACTTCCCCGCCACCGTCGCCGAGGCAGGACGCGCCTTCTCCCCGGCCCTTATCGCCAACTACACCTACGAGCTGGTCAAGAAATACAACCAGTTCTACCACGACTACTCAATCCTCAAGGAGGAAGACCCCGCCGTGCGCTCCCTGCGCCTGGCTCTCTCGGACGCTACAGCCCGTACCGTCAGGACCGCCATGGGTCTCCTGGGAATCAACGTGCCCGAACGGATGTAAGTCCCCGCGCGTTAATATAAAAAATCAACTCTCTCAACATTCACCAACAGAACCGAAAATGTATCAGCAAAACTACAACGACCCCTACATGCAGCAGCGTGGCAACGGCGCCGGCACCCTCCAGCTCGTAAACACCACCATGCGCAAGGTCTACCTCAAAATGACCCTGGCGCTCATCGTAACAGCCCTTACGGCTCTCTTCTGCGCCGGCTCCGACGCCTACAAGGCCTTCCTGATCGGCCATACCTGGATAATGTGGGTATACGTAATCGCCGAGTTCGGCATCGTAATCGGTTTTTCCGGCGCCCTCACCCGCATGAGCAACGCCACCGCCACACTCCTCTTCTACCTCTTCGCCGTAATCAACGGCCTGATGTTCACCACCATATTCATGGCCTACGCTCCGGCGGCAATCGTCAAGACATTCTTCATCACCGCCGGCACCTTCGGCGCCATGAGCGTATACGGCTATTTCACCGACCGCGACCTCAGCAAGATAGGCTCTTTCCTGACCATGGCCCTGTTCGGCCTGATTATCGCGATGGTAGTCAATATCTTCCTGAGCAACAACGCCCTCGACTGGATAATATCCATCGTCGGCGTATTCATCTTCGTAGGCCTCACCGCCTGGGACACCCAGCAGGTAAAGACCATGGCCGCCATGGCCCCCGCCGAATACTCCGGCCGCCTGGCCACCATCGGCGCCCTGAACCTCTACCTGGACTTCATCAACCTCTTCCTGATGCTCCTGCGCCTCTTCGGCAACAACAACGACTGACCCCCGGCGGAGCTGAAGCTCCCTGCTGAAAACAAATAACTTAAAACCTACATTATCATGAATCCGGAAAAACCGCTCAAGTCTCAGGACCGCAACAAGGCCGGAAGGCTTGTGAAGGGCTATGCGGCCTCGATCCAGGGCATCGACGCTATCGTGATTACCGTCGAGACGGTGGTTTCGAAGAATATTTCGGACTGCATCGTCGGACTGCCGGACACGGCTGTCAAGGAAAGCCATGAGCGCGTCTATTCGGCCATGAGACAGAGCGGCTACAACACCGGGCATCAGAAAGTTACCATCAATCTGGCGCCTGCCGACGTCAAGAAGGAAGGAGCCGCCTTCGACCTGCCGATTGCCGTGACTACCATCGTGGCCTGCGGGCTGGTCGAGGCCCCGGAGCTGGACCGGTACATGATAGTAGGAGAACTGTCGCTCGACGGTGGCATCATGCCTGTGTCAGGCGTGCTGCCTATGGCCATCGAGGCCCGTGCCAAAGGCTTCAAGGGCATAATCGTGCCGGAGGCAAACGTCGAGGAAGCCGCCGTTGTCAACCGTCTGGAAGTCTACGGCGCGTCGACCCTCCGCCAGGTTCTGGACTTCCTCTCCGGAAAGCCGACGATGAGGCCTACCGCCGTCGACACCCGCGCGGAATTCGCCGCCGCCCAGGTCCGCTACGACATGGATTTCAACGAAGTGCGCGGCCAGGAAAGCGTAAAGCGCGCCTTCGAGGTGGCCTGCGCCGGCGGCCACAACATATTACTTATCGGTTCGCCGGGCTCAGGCAAGAGCATGCTCGCCAAGCGCCTGCCGACAATCATGCCGCCGCTGACCCTCGGCGAAGCCCTGGAAACCACCAAGATACATTCCGTCGCAGGGAAGCTCAAGCGCGGCACGCGCCTGATGACCGTGCGCCCCTTCCGCTCGCCTCACCATACGCTGAGCCCAGTGGCCATGGTAGGCGGCGGCACTAACCCGCGCCCGGGCGAAATTTCGCTGGCCCACAACGGAATACTCTTTCTCGATGAATTTCCGGAATTTCCGCGCCAGGTGCTCGAAGTACTGCGCCAGCCATTGGAGGACAGGCATATAAGCGTTTCGCGCGCGAAGTATCAGGTCGACTATCCGGCGAGCTTCATGCTCGTGGCGAGCATGAACCCCTGCCCCTGCGGCTACTACGGCCACCCGACTCGGCCCTGCACCTGCCTGCCGGGCGCCGTTTCGCGCTACATGAACCGCATTTCGGGCCCGTTGATGGACCGCATCGACCTCCAGGTACCCGTCCTGCCTGTCGAGTTCGACAAACTCACCGGACGCCCCGAAGGCGAAAGCAGTGCCGAAATCCGAGCACGTGTGGTCCGTGCCCGTGCCATCCAGACGGCCCGCTATGCCGACGAGCCCTCGATTCACTGCAACGCGCAGCTCAACTCGCGGCTGATGGAAAAATACTGCCGACTCGACCCGCAGAGCCTTGAAATCCTGCGCCGCGCCATGACCAAATTCGACATGAGCGCCCGCGCCTACGACCGCATCCTCAAGGTAGCCCGGACCATAGCCGACCTCGACGGCAGCCCAGACATCCGCCCGGCTCACCTCCAGGAAGCCATAGGCTACCGCAGCCTCGACCGCAGCACCTGGGGCTCCGTAACCCTGACACCAAGGTAAAAGAAAGCTCGGCCCGGAATCCGGCGCCCCGTAGAAAAAGCATTTATAGTTGAGTTATCAGGCGAGCTCGCCTGATAACAGGACGGAAATTACTTATCTGCTAAAGTTGCCGGAGGCGAGCTCTTCCGCCAACTTATTCATAGCTAGGCAATCCGCGCGGGTAAGGGGAGTACTTCGGGTGCGACCGGCGCTGATATCCGAGGGCGAAATCACCAGCAGGCGCCCTTCGGCACAGAGCTCGAAATCGTGCCCGAAGGGCTTATAGCGCTCCGGCATCGGCTC
>USGZ01000118.1 GCA_900554265.1 uncultured Porphyromonadaceae bacterium | reverse complement strand
CGGAGGTGCCGGCGCCGATATAGAAGATGCGGCCGCCCTTCTTCATGCGGGCCACGATTTCCGTTACCAGTTTCTCGACTGCGGGCAGGGCTTTCTCTACTGCCAGCGCAACCTTCTTGTCCTCGGTGTTGATATCGTGCAGAATTTCGCCTACGGACTTTTTTTCCAGGTCGTTGTACAACGACGACTGTTCGCTTATCTTTACAAAAGCCATGATTGGATATATGAGCTTTGATTAGTTGTTGCTGTGGAACTTGAGCAGACCGTCCATCGGGCTCTTGAGGATGGTGCCGATTGTCAGGCCGCAGGCTGCGGCGGCTTCCTCCAGCACGGGGCGGAAGTAATGGGCGATGGAGCCCACGAAGTTGACAGAGTGCTTCTCGTAGCCGGTGTACTGCATCACATTGCGGCGGAAGAAGGCCGTGAATGTGCCCAGGACCATGTCGTGGATTTCCTTGACGGCGATATGCTTGGAGATGAAGGGCGTGACTGACGCCAGGAAGCGGTTGGCCTGCGGTTCGCGATAGACGCGGCGGATGATGCCGAGCAGGTCGAGGTCGTATTCCTTGAGGAACTCGGCGGCGATTTCGCGGGGTACCTGATTCTTGAGCACGTCGCCCAGGAAGAGCTTGCCGAGCACGGCGCCGGAGCCTTCGTCGCCGAGGATGAAGCCCAGGGGCGAGACGTTGGCGGCGATTCCCTTGCCGTCGTAGAGGCAGGAGTTCGAGCCGGTGCCCATGATGCAGGCGATACCGGCCTCGTTGCCGCAGAGGGCGCGCGCGGCGGCGAGGAGATCGCTGTAGACCTCGATGGTGGCCGCGGAGGGGATATTGGCGCGCAGGGCGTTGGCTACGTTGCCGCAAACTTCGGCGGAGATGCACCCCGCGCCGTAGAAGTAGATTTCCTTGATTTCAGAGGCGTAAGCGGTGATTTCAGGCATAAGTTCCTGGGCGATACGCCCGCGCATCTCTTCCTCGGTGAGCATCACGGCATTCATGCCGCAGGTGAACACCTGCTTTTCGAGTTTCTTTCCGTTGAGGACACACCAGTCGATTTTGGTGCTCCCGCAGTCTGCTATGAGTTTCATATTTTAATGTAGATTTTCTTTTTATACAATGGGAGGCCGAAGCACCAGATCAGTGCGACGAACAGAAGTGCGAACAGAAGCGACGCCAGGGTCATGTCGCCGCCGCAGAGAGGGATGAGGAGGTCGTTGTAGACAAGGGTATGGACAGTGCGGTAGCCGCTCTCGGCCCAGGAGCACGGAATACGGACGGCTCCGAGGATTATGCTCATCACCGCGCCGAGGCAGTACATGAACAGCGGATTGATGCCGAACACCTCGAAGAAGCGGCACCAGCGCCTGTAGCCCTTGATGTCGATTATCCATATCAGCAGGGCCAGGAAGCTCGAGGCCAGGCCGCATGTGGTCAGCACGAAGGTCGGCGACCAGATTTTCTTGTTGATGGGCAGGCCGTAGCTCAGCAGGAAGCCGCAGAAGGTCAGTACGGTGCCGACGAGGAAGAGGTCGATGATGCGCCGGTCGTTATCCTTGGTGCGCATTATCAGACCGCCGCAGATGAAGCCTATGAGCATGTGGGCCACAGAGGGTAGCGTACTGAGCAGGCCTTCCGGATCGAACTTGAGGGTCACGCCGTCGATGGTGTCGGCATACATATGGTCGGGACCGAGAACCTTGTGGTCGACTATGGAGATTACGTTCGAGTCCGAGAACTCGAAGCCGTTGCCAAGCAGTAGCACGATGGAGTAGAGCACCAGCAGTCCGGCGACTACCCAGGGCAGCGCGCCTTTCCTTACCAGAAGGGCAGTTGTGGCGCCGATACCGTAGCAGAGGGCCAGGCGGGGCATCACGCCCAAGATGCGGATATGGCTGAAGTTGAACATGACCTCGGAAAGCGCCGCATCCGAGTAGATGCCGCGGATGCAGAGGCCGAACCAGGCGATGCCCAGGCCGATGAGAAAAATCACTATGGTGCGCCGCAGGATTTTGGCGAAGGATTTCCAGGTGAAGTCGAAGTTGTACTTACGCAGCGAGAAATAAGTGCTCACACCCATGATGAACATGAAGAAGGGGAATACCAGGTCCGTAGGAGTCAGACCGTTCCAGGAGGCGTGACGCAGGGGCGAGTAGATGTTGCCCCACGAGCCGGGATTGTTCACCAGAATCATGCCCGCGATGGTGATGCCGCGCAGGATGTCCAGGGCCAGCAGGCGGCCGCCCTTGCTTTTCTGCGCTTCCGCCGTTGCCGGCGTTGTTCCGTTTTTTGCCATTGCTGTGTGATGAAATGTGTTGTCGGTTTATTTCTGAGGTTCGCTGGCTTCGTAGACCAGATAGGCTATGCTTTTGTAAGGTATGCCGCCGTTGGTGGTCAGGCCTATCTCGCAGGTGCGCGAGTTGGAGTAGCCCTCGGTGGCGCCGGAGGCCTCGAGCGCCGGCTTCAGCTTGCGCAGGCCCCAGGCGTTGAGCTCTGGCACGGTGAAGCCCTTGTCGCCGGCGAAGCCGCAGCAGCCTACCTCCGCCGGAACCACTACGTTCCTGGCGCAGAGCGAGGCCAGCTTTATAATCTTGTCGGCCAGGCCCATGCGGCGGCTGGAGCAGGTTACGTGGACGGCCACGGTCTTGTCGAGGCGGTGCAGGCTAAGATGCGGAACCAGGTAGTCGAGGATGAACTCGGCGGGTTCGTGGAGGGTCATGCTGCGGATGTGCTCGCGCATGCGGTGCAGGCAGGGGCTCTGGTCGCAGACCACGGGAATCTTGCCCCCTTCGGAGGCCACGGCCAGGGCGGCCTCGAGTTCGGCGGTCTTGGCGTCGGCTACCTCGGGCATGCCCTTGCTTTCCCATATCATGCCGCAGCAGAGCTTCTCCATATTGGTCGGGAAAATTACCTCGTAGCCGGCGCGGTTGCAGAGCTCTACGAAAAGGTTGGCCAGGGGCTTGGCGGCGCCGGAAGCCTCCTCGCTGGGGCCCATCATGCGGTTGAGGCAGGAGGGGAAGTAGACCAGGCGACGGGGTTCGTCCGGATTGCCGCTGCGCAGGTGCTTGGGCGAGTATGGTTTGGGCAGCGCGGGTGTCCATAGCGGCAGGCCGGCCTTGTGTAGGCCGCGGCCTACGACCGTAACGCCCTTGTCGCCGAGTATCTTGTGGGCGAGGTTGGCCGTGCCGAGGGCCACGCGTATTCCGGAGCTCAGCCCGGCGATGTGGCGGCCGGCCCAGGCTCCGGCTTTGCGCGCCGTCGCCGAGTTCTCGCGCTCGCGGACGATGTGGATAAGGTCCGCGGTGTTGATTTTCATCGGGCAGGAGGTGCTGCACAGGCCGTCGCCGGCGCAGGTCTCGTTGCCGTAATAGCGGAATTCCTTCTCGAGGCGGCGCAGGCGCTCAGGGTCGGAGCCGTCGCGGCGCAGACGGGCGATTTCGCGCTGGGCCACGATGCGCTGGCGCGCCGAAAGGGTCAGTCCGCAGCTCACGCAGTTCACCTCGCAGAAGCCGCACTCGATGCACTTGTCGACGCAGGGGTCGCACTCCGGCATTGGCTTCATGCCCTTTATGTAGCACTCGGGGTCGTTGTTGAAGATTACGCCGGGGTTGAGCAGGTCGCCGGGGTCGAATGCCTTCTTCAGGCGCTTCATCACGCTCCACGCCTTCGGGCCCCACTCGGCTTCCACGAAGGGAGCCATGTTGCGGCCCGTGCCGTGCTCGGCCTTGAGGGAACCGTCGTACTTGCCGACGACGAGTTCCTCGATTTTCTGCATCAGGTTGGAGTACTTGTCGATTTCCTCCTGAGTGTCGAATCCCTGGGCGATGATGAAGTGGTAGTTGCCTTCGAAGCAGTGGCCGTAGATGCAGGCATCGTCGTAGCCGCAGTCCTCAAGCAGCTTGGCCAGCTCTACGGTGGCCGCGGGCAGGTCCTCGATATGGAAGGCGATGTCCTCGATGAGTGCCGTGGTGCCTACGGGGCGCGTGCCGCCGACGGCGGGGAATACGCCCGAACGCATCTGCCACCATTCGGCTACTTCCTTCGGGTCGGTCGAGAAATGGGCCGGCTTGAAGAGCCTGAACTGGTTGAGCACGGCCATGGCGCTGTCCGTGCGTGTCCTGAGGTCCGCTTCGGTAGGCGCGTCGGTCTGCAGCAGCAGGGCGGTGAGATTCCGGCCGGTAGTGTCGTTGACGGACGCGAGCGATTTCTTGTCAAGCATCTCGCAGGCCTGGACGCAGTCGGCCTTGCGCAGGGCCACCACGGCGCGGCACGCCTCGGCCATATCGTCGAAATACACCATGGCCGAAGCCGAGAAGGGCATCAGCGCATCCGTGTTGAAGGTGACCTCGGCGATGAAAGCCAGGGTGCCCTCGCTGCCGACCATGCAGTGGGCGATGATGTCGAACGGGTCTTCATAGAGCACGAAGGGCAGGATGTTGAGACCCGTCACGTTCTTGATGGAATACTTGTGGCGGATGAGCGAGGCAAGGTCGTCGTCGGCGAGGATTTCGGCGCGCAGGAGCTTGATTTCCTCGAGCAGCGCGCCGTGGGTGCGGGCGAATTCCTCGCGGGAAACCTTGTCGCCGGTATCGAGCAGGGTGCCGTCGGCCAGGACGATGCGAATCGAGCGCAGCATGCGGTCGCTGTTGGCGTGCGTGCCGCACTTCATGCCCGAGGCGTTGTTGGCCACGATGCCGCCAACCATTGCGCTCTTCTTCGAGGCCGGGTCGGGGGTGAACACGCGCTTATAGGGCGCCAGAATATCGCTCACGCGCTGGCCTATCAGGCCGGGCTGGCAGGCGATGGCCTTGGCCTCCGGGTCGAGGATGCGGTATTTCTCCCAGTACTTGCCGGCCACCAGCAGAATCGAATCGGTGATGGCCTGCCCGGAGAGGCTGGTGCCGGCGGCGCGGAATGTCACCGGCAGTCCCAGTTCCGAAGCCGTGCGAAGGACAAGCTGAACCTCCTCCTCGTCCCGAGCGCGGACCACGACCTTAGGCAGCAGGCGGTAGAAGCCGGCGTCCGTGCCCCAGGCGAGACAGCGGAGGTCGTCGGTATAGATGCGGTCGCGGGAAATTGTGCGGCTGATTTCCTTTACGAAGCCGGAATATGCTTTGTTCAGATTGTCCATGGCTGGTCTGGCTGATTCTTTGCTGTATTACTGATAGAGATGATAGCGGGCGGAGCGGTTGCGGAAACTCTCGACGTCCTTGTTCCAGTAGTCCTCGATGTCCGCAACCTTGTAATTGCGGCCGAAGCGGCGGCGGATTTCCTTGCTGCCGGTAACCTTGTCGAACATGCGCTGACGGGCTTCGGGAGCTACGTCGAAGGCCTTGTGCTCGGGATACATTTCGGCGAGTTCCTCCATTACGTAGAACTGAGTCAGGCTCAGCGGGGCCGCGTCCTTGTCCGTTACGTAGAATTCCACACCGCTGAGGTTCTCGCCCTGGCCGAAAGCGTAGAAGGGCTTGATGTGGATGGGACGGAACATGAGTCCGGGAATTCCGCGGGCGTTGAGGCGCCGGGCAAGCTCGTCGGCGTCGTCGATCCAGGCGGCGCAGAAGAGCTTGAACGGCTCGGTGTAGCCCACGCCGATGTTCATGTAGCTGAGTTCGCCGAGGATGCCGCTCATCGGGTAGTAGATGGACGATTCCGGGGTCGGGATATGGGGCGAGGGGAGTACCCAGGGCATGCCGGTTTCGCGGAAGTCCATGTTGCGGCTGTAGCCTTCCATGGGGACGACGGTGAGGTCGACGTGCAGGCTGTCGCCTATCAGGCCCTCGCCGTTGAGGTAGAGGGCCAGCTCGCCGGGAGTCAGGCCGTAGAGATAGGGAATCGGGAACTGGCTGACGAAGGACACACAGCTGTCCTCGACCAGATTGCCCTCGATCTTATTGCCGCCTACGGGATTCGGACGGTCGAGGACCATGAATTCCTTGCCGTTCTCGGCGCAGGCTTCCATGGCCACGCCCATGGTCGAGATGAAGGTGAATGAGCGGCAGCCGTTGTCCTGGATGTCGTAGATCAGGACGTCGATGCTGTCCAGCATCTCCTTGGTGGGTTTGAAGGAGGAGCCGTATATGGAGTAGACGGTGACGCCGGTGGCGGGGTCGA
>USGZ01000117.1 GCA_900554265.1 uncultured Porphyromonadaceae bacterium | reverse complement strand
GGCGTCGCCGAGTTCGGTGGCGATGTCGGCCAGCACGCGCAGGGCCTGTGCGTGGACTATGGATGTGCTCAGGGCCTCGGAGTTATAGATGTCGGCTGTCTGCATCCAGCGCGGGTGGCTCTGCTCGCGCCAGTCGATGAAGCTCGTCTCGCCCTTGACAAGGCCGTCGGGGGCCATGACGGTCAGTTCGTCGTCGGCCAGGCTCTTGCGGATTACGGGGTAGATGTATTCGAGCCACTGGCGGTCGCCTGTCACCTTATATAATTCGTAGGCTGCCAGCGCCCAGATTTCGCGGTCGGAGCTGATGGGCCATGCGCCGCCGCTGCCGGTGTCCTGGATGATGACGCCGTCGGCGTTCACTTTCTTCATCAGCGAGATTTTCGAGGCCAGGGGCTGCATCTGAGCCATGGAGAGCAGGATGGAGTAGCTCACGTCGCGCGTCCATACGCCGCTCCATTCCTTGCCGGTACGCAGGGTGGTATCGGGCTCTACGGCATTGACCATCTCGTCGAGGGCCATGTTGTAGATTGCCTGGTGCAGGGTGTTCGGGGTCTGGAGCCGAGGATAGGCGCTGATGTCGTTTTTCAGTCGCCAGGTCTTTTCAATGGGGAAGCTGTAGCCGGGCTGGGCCGAGTAGGTGCTGACAATCTCGAAGGCCGAGGGTGCAGTAGCCATGTACTCGCCCTGCGTAATGGTGTCGCCATGCCAGCGGTAGGCGTCCGTGCGCACTATGTCGGCCGCCTGCACCTGTGTCAGCGCTCCGAGAGCAAGCAGAAGAAGTGTGGTCTGTCTTTTCATGTGTATTATTGTAAGTTTAATGTATTATTGATTGTTGTCTGCAGAAGTGGGGTGGTTGGGAAGATATTCGAGGCGCAGGTAACCTGTGCTGTCGGGGCCTACGCTGGCAAAGGCGCCGTTGCGCAGTCCGGGAATCCAGGCGATGGTGCCGTTGCATACGAGCAGCCACGTCTGTCGCTTGGCAGCCGGCGAGAGGTGCGCGTCGGCGAAGATGTCGCTCACGAGTTTGTCGGCTCGCGCTCCGAAGGGCGTCATGCGGTCGCCGCGGCGCCAGTGCCGCAACGTCCAGCTAAAGCCTTCGGCTGCAGCGAAGCGAGCGTCTATAAAGGCTACGTTGGGGTTGCGTCCCTCGGGTTTGAAATGCTCGACCGGATGGCGGGTCACGCGGATATTGGTAGGGTAGAGGATGTCGCGCTGCAGGCTGACGGGATACTCGCGGTCGGCTGCGCGGCTGCCCGTGCCTTCGGTGATTCTCAGCGTTCCGTGGTCGATTTCGGCAAGGCGACCCTCGGCGGACTGAAACTTAGCGCCTGAGCCCGAGGCGTTTGCAAGCATGTCGGAGACCTGCGTGGCGTTGAACCCGCGCTCGCGCAGAAACTCGAAAAGCAGGGTAGGGGCCTCGTTCTCGGCGGATAGCTCAGCGAGGGAGATACTGCCGTCGGATCCGACGTACTGCCTGCGCTTGCCTTCGACGGCGTCCTCATAGATGGCGCGGGCCGACTCGAGATTCGCAATCGAGCGCAGAATCGACTGCGTAGCTCCGGGAAACATTTCCTCGAGCGCCGGCAGCAGGGTATTGCGGACCCGGTTGCGGCGATGCGCGTCGGAGGCGTTGGAGCTGTCGTTCACGAACTCAATCTCCTGGGCCTCAAGGTATTCCTCGATTTCGCCGCGGGTTGCCCAAAGCAGCGGACGGACCACGGCGCCGTTGCGCGGACGCATGCTTGTCAGTCCGCGGATGCCGGCTCCGCGCATCAGGTTGAGCACAAAGGTTTCGGCGCGGTCCTCGCTGTGGTGGCCTACGGCAATGGCCTGGGCCCCGGAGGAATCCGCAAGGCTTGAAAACCAGTCATAGCGCAGCGCCCGACAGGCCATTTCGACCGACTCGCCGGTGGCGGCCATACGTGCCGGAACGTCGAAGTCCCGCAGACTGAAATCCACGCCGAAGCGCGATGCAATCGCCTGGGCATGAAGCATATCGCGGCGGCTTTCGGGCCCGCGGAGGTGGAAATTGCAGTGGGCGGCGATGCAGTCGTAGCCAAGGTGCGACAGGGCGGCGAGCAGGGCCACCGAATCGGCGCCGCCGCTGAGGGCCACAATCACCGGCGCTCCGGAATGAAGCAGTCCGTGCGCCCGGACAAAAGCCCTGACGCCACGCTCAAACCTCTTTACGATATCCTTCCTCTTGTCGCTCATAGCGAAGACAAAGTTACAAAAATTCCGCCACCTCCCCAAAATACTTTTTTCAAGCACCCCCTCCAAATTCTTCCGGGACATAGTTCTCAGAGAAATTCCAATAACTCCAATTTCTCCAATCGGCCTAAAGAGCAGCAATATGAATAGCAATCCAGGCAAAAACTCCAATTCCTCAAATTCCTCCAATTACTCCAATATTCCAAAGAATACTTCCCGGAAAGTTCCAATTCTACAATAAATTTCCGTTGTCCGGAGCTACGAGCAGATGCGGTCGGAATCGGTCTTGACGCCGCGCGCCCCGCGATTCCCTTGCCATTATCGGCGTAGCCATGCTGCGCCGGGTATAGAAAATTCCCAATTCCTCCAATAATTCAAATAATTCAAATTCTCCCGCCCCCAATCCTCCGGCAGAGCACCCGATCTCCCCATTCCCTTCAAATTCTATTTAACATAACATCAATTATCAAACAAAGACGGCAGCTGAAAACCAGCATGCCCATAAAAGCGAGCTTTTCACTTCGCGGCCTCCTCAGCGTAAGTTTTCTTCGGTATTACCAGATTACAATTATCAGACTTATACTGGCCTCTGATATAATAAATCGGAACTAACTTACGCATGACCGACACGTCATCGAGCGCCCTTGCGACCCTATTGTCCACGGCCGTATCGCCGCTACCACGCACGATGTCAACCTTACAAACGGTCGGTGTTCCGGTTTTATCAAATTCTTGATATCCAATTTGTAGAAGCATCCTTTGGGGGATGTTGCCGAAGTCGAGCGAGTCGATTGTCATCCTGGCTTCATTCTCGTCAACCTGGTTGATTATCCTGTTATTATAAATAATCCGGCCTTTGATCAGACCTCCTTCAATAGCTATCATTTCCTCGGTCTCCCAATCCGAACTCCAGCCCATGTGCCGGTCGCGTACGATATTACCAGACACGACACGGATTGTATCACTCACCCAGTCGGCAAAATACCCCGACGGCGTACGGTGCGAAGCGTAGATGTCGTCGATTGCCGCAGGCATAAACCGACGGGTATCGCTCGCATTGTCACTGACAAGGATGCTGTCGAGAAACAACGAGTCGTTCTTTATCTCCCAGTGACCTATATATCCGCGCCACAAGTCGGTGCTCACCATCTTGTCGGAGATGCGCTCCTTAAGCCTGGAAAATGAAACGCTGTCAAGCTCCAGCAGACGGCTTGCCATGTTCTTCTCGTGTCCGCAGTCATTGATACTCTCGGGAAGCTGCGCGGTACCAAATGCCGCGACAGCACTCGCGGCAATGCATATAACGGATAGTAACTTCTTCATAACCGGATAATTAAGTTCCTTAAGATAGCCTTCTGATTTGGTTAAGATACTTAACGGCAAGAATCCCGCAGACAATTCTGCGGGATTCTGTTAAAATTAAGGACTCCGTCCATTTTTGCGGAGCGACCGAGATTCGAACTCGGGATACGCTTTTGGCGTATACACGCTTTCCAGGCGTGCCTCTTCAGCCACTCGAGCATCGCTCCAATTGCAGAAGGCGGGGAGCTTGTTCCCCGTTTGCGAGTGCAAAGTTACTAAATATTTTTAATATGCAAGCAACCCCGGCAACTTTTTTTGAACTGACAAGCGAAATTCGCAGGAAAAAGGTTCCACACAAACTCTTGCGCCGGTCACCGCGTTCTTATTAAAATAACGGAATATTATGGAATTATACAAATTAGGAAGCCTTTTCCTCGATATTAGCATCGGCTTACTGCTACTTGGCGCGGTTATCCGTTTGATTCTGGCTATGACCTATTTCAAACGCAACGGCACCCGTACTCTGACAGATACTCAACGTAGCACATTGCGAAAGACTATAATCCCGATTGCCCTCCTCGGCCTCCTTTCCGGCATAGTATCCATGGTCCTGCTCCTCATCAGCTGAATTCGGGCACTCATCATATTAATTATGATAAAGCGCCCGTCCGCGGAAAATCCGCATCCGGGCGCTTTTTCTGCATGAAGATTTGCTGTCAGTCGACGCT
Source organism: uncultured Porphyromonadaceae bacterium (assembly GCA_900554265.1). GTDB lineage: Bacteria > Bacteroidota > Bacteroidia > Bacteroidales > Muribaculaceae > CAG-873. The sequence goes on along the minus strand of USGZ01000117.1, from coordinate 1,871 downwards.
ATAGGTTGACGTAGCTGCGCAGGGCGTCAACGTATTCCTCGAAGGCGGAGCGGCCTTTGTCGGTGATGCGGCAGACGGTGCGCGTCTTACGGCCCTGGAAGCCTTTCTCGACTTCGATATATCCTGCGCCCGCGAGCTTTTCAAGCTGGACGCTCAGGTTGCCGGCAGTCGATTCGGTCTTGTCCTTGAGGTAGACGAAATCGGCCTCCTCGACATTCATCAGAATCGACATCACTGCCAGTCGCAACTGAGAGTGCAGCAACGGGTCCAGGTCCTTCATTTGCGGCGGGCTTTACGGTTGATCACATATCCGGGTATGACCATCATGCACAGGAACGCCAGCATGAACACGGGCAGGAACCAGTAGGCGTACAGAGCGATGCCGCCCACGATGCAGCAGGTCGTGACGAGTCCTACGGCCATTCCGACGGATCCGCCGGCCACCAGTGCTTTCTCCCTGACTACGATTCCCTGTGTGAATTCGGCCAGGGGCACCACAATAAGAGCGAAGACGAACATGGTCTGCCACGTATAGAAGCCCGCAATTTCGAAGCATATGCAGAGTGCAGAGGCAGCGAGAGCGATTATGCCGACGGCAGTCCAGAGCTGCGAGCTGATGCGGTCGGAATAGGTCTTTACGCCGCGCGTTAGGCGCGATTTCCTGGCCATTATCGGCGTGGCCACGCCGCCGACGGCGGGTATGAGGAACCACAGCCAGTTACAGGCCGGATTAAGTGTCTGCGCCAGCATAAGCCATACCAGGCCGGTGACCGCGATTGTGAGCCATCCCCACATCAGCATGATGTTGCCGTCGCCGATGTAGCGTTCTTTTGTGCGGGAGATCATCTGGGCGATGAGGCTGATGCTCTCCTCTTCTGAAATTTTCTTTTCTTCCATTTTTAGATTCGTAAAGAGGTTTATAATGTAAACCATTTTCAGCTGAAAAAGAGCGGCACTCGCGATTACCGCCCGGTTTCGAATGCAAAGATAATGCAGTTTACATTATAAACCAAATTACAATATAAATATTAACAATCATTAACCACATCCCGCCCCTGATGCATATCTTCTTATATGCAGTTACGCGCCCGAGCGACCGGCCCTTTCGGAATCTCAGGGAGATTGCGTAACTTTGCGGCATGATTAAGACTATTCTTTTCGACATGGGCGGCGTGGTCTTTCTCCAGGACACCGCCGAGGCTTTCCGCCGCTTTACGGAAATCGGCGTGGACGCCAGGCAATATATCGGCGACTATGGCCAGAAGGGCCTCTTCCTCGAGCTTGAGAACGGCGATATTTCCGCCGAGGATTTCCGCGCGGGCATCAGCCGCCTGGTGGGCCGCGACCTTAGCTGGGAGCAGGTGCAGCAGTGCTGGCTGGGCTTTCTGAAAAGCGTACCGGCCGACCGCCTCGCGAACCTGCTCGCACTACGGAAGAACTACCGCATCTGCCTTGCCAGCAACACCAATCCCTTCATAATGGCCTACACCCGCAGCGACCGCTTCAGCGGCGACGGCCATGGCATCGGCCACTATTTCGATCATCTCTATTGCAGCTACGAGATGGGCTGCTGCAAACCTCGCGAAGAATTCTTCCGCAAGATTCTCGCCGCCGAGGGTCTGGGACCGCAGGAGGTTGTCTTCGTCGACGACAGCCGCAAGAACATCGACGCCGCCGAAGCCGTCGGCATCAAGGGCGTCTGGGTCGCTCCGGACTCCGACTGGCTTCCCGCCCTCAAGCAAGTACTAAAGGAGGTCTAAAGACAGGTAAACCATGTTCTTGCGTAAGGCTACAGTCGAGGATATCGAGGTTCTTTTGCCGATTTTAGCGCAGGCAAGGCGTTCGCAGCGGCTCGCGGGATTCGTGCAGTG
>USGZ01000116.1 GCA_900554265.1 uncultured Porphyromonadaceae bacterium | reverse complement strand
TCTCCTCGCAGGTCCTGACGCTGCCGGCGAGACCATCAACTCAACCGACGCTCCCCTCAACCCCATCGCCGACAACCAGGGCGCCGTTTCCAAAGGCAAGGCATATCAGTCGGTCGGCAATCTCCAGCTCGATCTGAAGATGCCCTTCCTCACTGATCTCCGCGCCAACCTCAACCTCGGTTATGACTACCAGCACGGCGAAAACTATAATAACGCTTTAGTCAACACCCCCAAAGCCTGGAACGAAGGCTATCAGGTGCTCGACAACGGCACTCTCCGCACCATCAAGGACGGTGGTGTGAGCCGCACCCGTGAATATCAGACCCGCCTCAACCTCCTCCTTGACTTCTACCTCAACTACAATCACTATTTCAAGGACATCAACTCGACTCTCGACGTGACCGCCGGTTACTCCTGGCAGAAATTCCACAACAAGTACCGCAAATTCACCCGCGTCTACGAAGTCGTTGATCCCGAAAACGAACAGTTCCTCGGCAATCAGGCCAACCCCACCGACAGAACCATCCATCCGCATCAGCTCGTGTCGTTCTTCGGACGTGTGAACTTCACCTTCCTTGACAAATACCTCATCACAGCCACTGTCCGTCAGGACGGAACCTCGCGCTTCTCGAAAGACCACCGCTGGGGCACCTTCCCCTCCGTGGCCCTGGCATGGCGCGTCGCCGGCGAGAGCTTCTTCGAGGGCATCCGCACGGTGATGAACGACCTGAAGCTGCGCGCCAGCTACGGCAAGACGGGCCAGCAGGACGGCATCGCCAACTACGGCTACCTGCCCAACTACACCACCACCAACCCCGGCGCCTACTACTGGTTCGACGGCAAGTGGATTCCCCTGAGCCGCCCGCAGACCTATAACCCTGACCTGCGCTGGGAGACCACCAAGGCCTGGAACTTCGGTCTCGACTTCGGCTTCCTCAACAACCGCATCAGCGGCAGCGTCGACTACTTCACCCGCAAGACCGAGGACCTGCTGGCAACCGTTTCCATCCCCGCGGGCATCAACTTCGACAAGACGATGCTCTCCAACGTGGGCAACGTCGACAGCAAGGGCGTCGAAATCTCCATCAACGCCAACATTCTCCAGAGCAAGGACTGGAGCTGGACGGCTGCCTTCAACGCCACCTGGCAGCAGAACAAGATCACGAACCTGAGCCTCGTGCCCGGCACCGACGCCGCCGACGCCAACATCGGCTACATGGAGGCGACTCCGGTGATGGTCTACAAAACCGGCTACACGCCCAATACCTTCAAGGTCTACAAGCAGATCTACGACCCCGAGACCGGCCTGCCCGTCGAGGGCCTCTACGCCGACCTCAACGGCGACGGCCGCATCACCGCCGACGACCAGTACTACTACCACCACGCCTCGCCTGACTGGATCTTCGGCTTCAGCACCAGCCTGCGCTGGAAGAAATGGACAGTCAGCACCGCCCTCCGCGCGCACGTGGGCAACTACCTCTACAACGGCAACGCAGCCAACATGGGAGCCTGGGAATGCGTGAGCTGGAACGTAGGGCAGGTCAACAACCTGGCCTCCTCCTTCCTCGACACCCAGTTCAAGCGCCGCCAGTACGGCAGCGACCACTACGTCGAGAACGCATCCTTCCTCAAGATGGACAACCTGCAGCTGACCTACGACCTGGGCCGCATCGGCAAGCACGTCGATATGCACATCTCGGCCATGGTCCAGAACGTGTTCACCATAACCAAATACAATGGCGTGGACCCCGAGAACAACTGGGGCATCGAGAACTCGATGTATCCGCGTCCCCGCACATACTCCCTCACCGTGGGCCTCAACTTCTAACCTCGAACCAAGAATAACATGAAAAAGATATATTTCCTCATAGCGGCCGCCGTCCTGGTATTCCTCGGCGCTTCCTGCACCGACGACCTGGACCAGAAGCCCGTGATCGGCAACACCTCCGAGCAGGTCTACAGCACCGTCGAGGGCTATCGCTCCGTGCTCGCCAAGGTCTACGCCTCCTACAGCATCATCGGCGCCGAACGCGGCGGCGGCTCGACCGACATATCCTCCAATCAGGGCCAGGACATGCTCCGCACTCTCTTCAATCTCCAGGAGCTGCCTACCGACGAGGCCGCCTACAAGTACATGTCCGGCGACAACCTCACCAACATCAGCTACATGAACTGGGACGCCAACGATGTATGGGTTTCCGACGCCTACTACCGTCTGTACTACATCATCGCCCTCTCGAACGAGTTCCTGCGCTACTGCGACGAAGGCAGCCTCGCCCGCTTCAGCGAGAGCGAGCAGGAGACCCTCCGCACCTACGCCCTCGAGGCCCGCTTCCTGCGCGCGTATACCTATTATCATGTGCTCGACCTCTTCGGCAAGGGACCGTACGTGGACCAGGACAGTCCCATGACGGCCTACATTCCCGAGGCTTACGACGGCAAGCGCCTCTACGACTTCATCAAGAGCGAAATCGACGCCATCGCCCCGCAGATGCCCGACAGCCCCTCCTACGCCCGCGCCGGAAAGGGAGCGGCCTACGCCCTGGGCGCCCGTCTGGCTCTCAACGGCCAGGTCTACACCGGCACCAGCCACGCCGACGAGGCAATCGCCTACTGCAAGCAGGTGATGGCCCTGGGCTACACCCTCGAAAGCGACTATGGCAAACTCTTCAACGCCGACAACGACCGTCGCACCAATGAAATCATCTTCGCCTTCGCAACAGACAACGCCAACTCCGCCACCTGGGGCTCGGCCACCTATCTGGTAGCCGGCGCCTGCCCCAACGACGGCGACGACGTTACCGCACTCTACGGCGTAGGCTCCGCCTGGGGCAACTTCTCGATGCGCGGCGAGGTGACCAGCCTCTTCGCCGACGGCGACCGCCGCTTCCTCTTCCTCACCGACGGCCGCAGCGAGTTCTTCACCGGCGGCATCGAGACTGCCTCCGAAGGTTACCGCCCCATCAAGTGGACCAATCTCGACGACGAGGGCAACCAGGCCTGCACCACCGACATCGGCGTGAATACGGACTTCCCCATCTTCCGCCTCTCGGAAATCTATCTGACGGCAGCCGAGGCCGTTCTCCGCGGCGGCAGCGGCATGACCCGCGCCGAAGCCCTCGAGCTTGTCAACGCCGTGCGCACCCGCGCCTATGGCGACAACTCCGGCAACATCACCGACGCCCAGCTCAACCTGGCCTTCATCCTGGACGAACGCGGCCGCGAGTTCTACCATGAGCTCCACCGCCGCACGGACCTTGTCCGCTTCGACAGCTTCGCCGGCTCGAACTACAACTGGCAGTGGAAGGGCGGCGTCCTGGACGGCCGCGGCGTAGACCGGCGCTACAACATCTACCCCATCCCCGCCGCCGAGCTTTCCGCAAACCCCAACCTCAAGAATGAACTCTACTAAGCCCTGAAAAACGGAGATGAAAACATCCATAAAATACTTAGCCGCGCTCGCTTTCGCGGCAACAGCGCTGGCAGCCTGCGACAAGGACGGCGACACCATCTACGTCGACAAGCTCCCCGACACGACCGTCAACACCACGGCCGAGGACATCGTCCTCGACGTCAATAACCTGGACGTACTGGCCCTGACAGTCTACTGGGACGAGAACGGCTCCATCAGCCTGAGCGACCCCGAAGTGGCCGCCCCGAACTACGCCCTGACCAACATCTTCCAGTTCTCCGCCTCCGAGGACTTCTCGACGGCCTATGAGCAGACCATGGGCGACGGCGTTACCCACATCCAGTTCACCGCCGGCGAACTCAATTCCGTGGCTCTTCGCGGCGGTATGGAAAGCGGTTCGACCGCCCGCGTCTACGTACGCCTCAAGAGCGTTCTAGGCGACAATATAGCTCCCCGCTACAGCAACGTGATAAGCTTCAACCTGACAACCTATATGGTCGACCTCACCATCGGCACCATCCTGGATTCGACCATGGCCGAGACCGGACGCACCCTGGCGCTGACCGACCGAGCCGACGTCTACGCCGGCTTCTACAACGCCGGCAGCTGGGAGAACTGGTACTTCCGCGACCCGACCGGAGGCGTCTGGGGCACGGCAGCCGACCCTGGCAAGGCATTCGTCCTCGGCAACTCCTCCAAGACAGAGATATGGAACAACTGGTTCCCCGAACCCGCGGGTTGCTACTACACCACCGTCGACATACCCGGCAACGAATGGACGGCGCTCCTGATTCCGAGCCTCACCCTGGGGGGCGACCTCGCAGGCGAAATGACCTACGACCGCCAGAACAACATCTGGAATTACACCTTCCAGGCCGAGGCCAAGACCTATAGCGTGACCATCTCCGGCACCGGCAGCCAGTACAACCAGACCGGCGGCGACGCCGCTCCCGCAACCGAGGGCATCTCCGTAGGCTTCGGAGGCACGGCCGACGCCCTGACCTTCGGCAGCACGGCCACACCGGTAAGCTTCACCGTAGCCACCGCCGGCGAGACCACCCTCCAGCTCAAGCTCGCCGACCCCAAGAAGTGGACTCTCGGCACCGGCGACGCCGCTCCCGTCGAGGAGATTCCGCAGTTCATCTACCTGCCCGGCATTGTAGACCCCTGGGGCTTCGAGGACTACCTGCGCCTGTACAATGAGGACAACCGCAGCTACGGCGGCGTACACTACGTCAAGTCCGAATGGGGCTACCAGGTAGCCGTAGAGAAGGACAACTGGTCCGACGTCTACAAGATGGAGGACGGCGGCACGCCCTACGAGGGCAAGCTCACCGCCGACAGCCCCAACAACATCGCCGCTCCCGCCGAGGGGGTCTATATCTTCGACATCTCGATGCGCTGGCTCTCCTACAGCCTCACCCCGTTGACCAAGGTGAGCGCCACGGGCATGAACGACGACTGGAACCTCCACGAGATGACGGCCACCGAAACTCCCGGCGTCTACACCTACGAATTCGAGAAGACAGCCGAAACACCCTGGGGCGTCAAGATCGTGTTCAACGACAACTGGGACCTCTTCTACGGCGGTAACGGCACCGACGGCGAGCTCTGCTACAAGCACGACGGCTTCACCGGCGACAACGACTTCGAGACCGGCTCGACCGTAGTACTCACCGTAGACCTCTTCAAAGCAACATACACCTACAGCAAGAAATGACCATGAAACTCATCAACAGCATACTGACAGCCGCTGCCTTCGGCGCCGCCCTCGCTCTCGGGGGCTGCTCCGAGGATAGCCCCAAGACCACCTGGCCCGACGGCCAGAAACCCGGCCAGGAACCCGTTGAGATTCCGCGCGGCACCTTCGCCCGCGGCGCCGACGTTAGCTGGATTACCGAATTCGAGCAGGCCGGCTATACCTTCCAGAACAAGGAAGGCCAGAGCAAGGAGCTCATGGAACTCCTGCGCGACGACTGCGGCGTCGACGCCATCCGTCTGCGCGTGTTCGTCAATCCGGAGAACTCCGAGGACATCCGCGGCTGGTGCAATATCGACGACGTCGTAGTCAAGGCCCGTCGCGCACATGCCCTGGGGCTGCGTCTGATGATAGACTTCCATTTCTCCGACAACTGGGCCGACCCGGGCAAGCAGGCCATCCCCGCCGCCTGGGAGGGCATGGACATTGACCAGACCCTTGGCGCCATCACCGGTCACGTCACCGAGATGATGGAGGCTCTGAAGCACTTCGGCATTGAGCCGGAGTGGGTCCAGATCGGCAACGAAACCCGCACGGGCATGCTCTGGCCCCTGGGCAAGCACGACAACGGCGACAACTTCTCGCGCATGGTCACCGCCGGCACCGCCGCCGTCAAGGCCGTGTTCCCCGAAGCGCTGACGATAGTCCACGTCGACAATGGCGGCGACCTCGGCCTCTACACCCGTCTGTTCGGCCTTCTCCAGGAGCAAGGCGCGCAGTACGACATGATAGGAATGTCGCTCTACCCCTCCGAGGCTTCCTGGGAAGAGGACGTCGAAAAATGCATCGCCAACGTACCTGTAGTGAACTCAACCTACGGCAAGCCCGTTATGCTCTGTGAGGTGGGCTACGACCGCAGCCAGCCTGAAATCGCCCGCAGCATCATGGCCATGCTCATGGACCGCGGCCGCACCGCCGGCCTTCAGGGCATCTTCTGGTGGGAGCCCGAGACTC
>USGZ01000115.1 GCA_900554265.1 uncultured Porphyromonadaceae bacterium | reverse complement strand
GTGAAACCGTTTACGCACTGGCTGCCGCGCCAGTCTCAAACAGTCAAGTAGCACCATGCAAATGAATATCATAGACCCCGTGGACCCCGCGCTGATCGAGGCCGAGCTTACGCCGGACCGCTTCATGCGCGACACCAACAAGGCCGGCAACAAAATCTATGTAGTCACCGCCGAGAACGCGCCGAACACCATGCGCGAAATCGGACGTCTGCGCGAAATCGCCTTCCGCGCCTCGGGCGGCGGAACGGGCCTCGACTGCGACATCGACGAATTCGACACCATGCCGACGCCCTGCCGCCAGCTCATCGTCTGGGACCCGGCCGAGCGTCAGATTCTCGGCGGCTACCGCTTCCTGCGCGGCGCCGACATGGAGTTCGACGGCGGCATACCCCGCATCGCCACCAGCCACATGTTCCGTTTCTCGGAAAAGTTCCTGCGCGACTACCTGCCCTACACTCTGGAGCTGGGCCGCAGCTTCGTGCGCCTGGAGTACCAGAACACCCGCGTCGGCGGCGCCAAGGCCATATTCGTGCTCGACAATCTCTGGGACGGCCTGGGCAGCCTTACGGTGATATACCCCGAAATCAAGTACCTCTTCGGCAAGGTGACGATGTACCCGAGCTACCGCGCCGAGTGCCGCGACATGATACTCTATTTCATGCACAAGCACTTTCCGGACACCGAGGGCCTTGTACGCCCGCTGCGGCCGCTGGAAATCAGCAGCGACCCGCAGAGCCTGGCTAAGCTGTTCTGCGGCGAGGACTTCAAGGCCGACTACCGCATCCTCAACGCCGAGGTCCACCGTCACGGCCTGAACATTCCCCCGCTGGTGAACGCCTACATGAGCCTGAGCCCGACGATGAAGATGTTCGGCACGGCCATCAACGACGAGTTCGGCAACGTCGAGGAGTCAGGCATCTTCCTTACCGTCGACGAGATTTTCCAGGAAAAGAAAGACAGACACATCAACACATATCATCCATGAGCCAAGGTTTGCAACTGAACGAGCTTACAGCCATTTCTCCCGTCGACGGCCGCTACCGCGGCAAGTGCGCGGCGCTGGCGGAGTATTTCTCCGAATTCGCAATCATCCGCCTGCGCGTAAAGGTGGAAATCGAGTATTTCATCGCCCTGAGCGAGGCCGGCCTGCCGCAGCTGCCGCAGCTTAAGCCCGAAACCGCCGCCGCCCTGCGCGCCATAGCCGACAACTTCTCCGAGGCCGACGCCCGCGAGGTGAAGACTATCGAGGCCACGACCAACCACGACGTCAAGGCCGTCGAATACTTCCTCAAGCGTCATTTCGAGACCCTCGGGCTGGCTAAGTACGAGGAATTCATCCATTTCGGCCTGACTTCGCAGGATATCAACAACACATCCTTCCCCATGGCCCTGCGCGGGGCGCTGGACAATGTGGTTCTTCCGGAATACGACCGCCTTGTCGATGCCCTGGACAAGCTCGCCGACGACTGCGAGGGCGTGGCCATGCTGGCGCGCACACACGGACAGCCCGCATCGCCGACGATGCTGGCCAAGGAAATCGGCGTGTTCGCCTACCGCCTGCGCGTACAGCTCGAACAGCTCAGGAGTATTCCCGTCTCCGGCAAGTTCGGCGGCGCCACCGGCAACTTCAACGCCCACCGTATCGCATATCCCGACCGCGACTGGCGCGACTTCGGCGCCCGCTTCCTGAGTGAACGCGAGGAACTGACCACCCAGATTTCCAACTACGACAACCTGGCCGCCATGTTCGACGCCCTCGCGCGCGTGAACACTATTATAATAGACCTCGACCGCGACATCTGGCAGTACATCTCGATGAACTACTTCAAGCAGCGCATCAAGGCCGGCGAAGTAGGTTCCTCCGCCATGCCGCACAAGGTCAACCCCATCGACTTCGAGAACTCCGAAGGCAACCTCGGCATCGCCAACGCGCTCTTCGGTCACCTGGGCCGCAAGCTACCCATCTCGCGTCTGCAGCGCGACCTTACGGACAGCACCGTTATCCGCAATATCGGCGTGCCCCTGGCGCATACGGTAATCGCCGTCGAGTCGACACTCAAGGGCATCTCCAAGCTCATTCTCAACCGCGAGGCAATAGCCGCCGACCTGGACGGCTGCTGGAGCGTCGTCGCCGAGGCTATCCAGACCATTCTGCGCCGCGAAGGCTACCCCAAGCCCTATGAGGCCCTGAAGGCGCTCACGCGTACGAACGCCACTGTCGACGAAGCGTCGATTTCGGAATTTATCGATTCTCTGGAAGGAATAAGCGACGAAGTCCGCGCCGAACTCCACCGAATCACCCCCGCCACCTACACAGGCTACGGGCGCTGATTTTGGCGCCGGTCAAGGTAAAGCGGTCGCCAAAGGAAACATATCGGGATTAATCGGGAAAAAGAGCCGATTTCAATCAAATGCTGGCATAGAGGCCGTCCAGGGCCCGGCGGACTTCCTCGGGAAAATGGGGCAGTGCGCGCAGGCGCGCTGCCTCGCCGTGTTTGGCGGCCAGGCCGGGATTTTCGATGTAGCGCCCGATGGCCGCCGCAAGCGCTTGGGAGTCTCCGGGCGCCACGAGTATGCCGCTTTCGCCGTCGGCGACAAGCTCGGGAATGCCGCCTACAGGCGTGCTGATGCTCGGCAGCCCGTAGGAGCAGGCCTCAAGGATGCTTATCGGCATACCTTCTATATATGAGGGCAGGACCAGGACGCCGCCGGCGCCGAAGATTTCGGCTTTCGCAGCGGGGCCAATCCAGCCGCGGAAGTCGATGCAGGAGTCTACGCCGAGTTCGGCGGCGCGGGCGAGGAAGCGCTCCGTCTCGCCGTTGCCTCCGACGATGAGGCGGAATCTGTCGGGATATTTCGCGGCGACCGTGCGGATGGCTTCGAGAAGGTCGTAGACTCCCTTCTCCGGGCAGAGCTTGCCGAGGAAAATGAAGTTCAGAAACTCTCCGGGCGCAGGCGCGGTGCGCGAGGGCTTCTCTACGATGTTGGGAATCACATGGACATTTGCGCAGCCGAGAGTATCGCGGAAGAAGCGGGCCCAGTCGTCGGTGAGGGCGGCTATGGCATCGTAGCCCGCGAGCTGGCGGCCGATTTTTTCCATGCCGGCCGATTCCGCGTAGACGCGGAAGCCTCCGCCGTGACTGTGGAATATGGTGCGGAAGCCGAGCATGCGTGCCCAGCCGAGGACAATGCGTTTGCGGATGAATGATTTGCCGGAGGCTCCGTGGGCGTGGACGGTATTGTAGCCGGCAAGGCGGAAGAAGGGAAGTCTCAGCAGCAGCCATGCCAGGGCCACGGCTCCGGCGGCGGAACCGTGGCGCGAGTTCGTCGCGGCAAAGCGGAAATCGCCGAAACTGCGGCGGTAGGCCTGCAGCACGGCGGAGATGCCGCCTTTGCCCTGTATATCGGGTCCTACGGTGAGAACGCGCGGACGTCGTGGCCGGTGTTTGTCGTTGGCTGCCATTTTAACTAATCTCTAAAGCATAAAACTTCTTTCCGGAAGCCACTGCGGAAGTGGCAGCCGGAAAGAAGCGGTCCGGTATTGATCAAACGGAAGTCCCGTGCCTGTTATTGCGCGGCGGCGGGGCTGCCGGCGTTGAAGCGGCGGTTGAGTTCTTCGATAATCTGCGAGGTTACGTCGAGAGCCGGGTTGAAATAGATTCCGGTCTCTTTGAGGAGGATGGCGTCGTAGCCCATGCGCTCGCTCAGGGTGGATGCAACTGCGGCGATGGAATCCGTTACGCGCTGCTGGCTCTGCAGAAGAGTAATCTGGGCCTGCTGCTGGCGGGTGTTGATCTGCTGCTCGGCAGTTGCCTGTGCGCGCTGCAGGGCCTGGACTTCATTCTGGAAGGAAGCCTCGGAGAGGTATATGTTGTTCTGACGCTTGTGCTCGATGTTCTGTGCCTGGGTCTCGAGCTCGCGCTGCTTGGCGTTGACGAACTGCTGGAGACTGTTGCTCAGACGCTGACCTTCTTCGTTGAGCTGCTGGGCCAGGGCATAGGAGCGCATTACGGAGTCGGCGTCGAAGTAGGCTATGCGGCAGCCGGCGGGGGCGGCCAGGGAGTCGTTGCCGGCTGCCTCGTCGGAAGCGGTGGCGGCAGCCTTGTCGCCGCATGAAGCGGCCAGCGCCACTACGGCGCAAGCTAAGATGCTTTTTACGGCGATTCTGAATTGTTTCATCAAGAAGATGTTTATTGGTGATGGATATATTATTCTAATGCTGTGAGAACCCGGCTCAATGCCTTCCGCCGTGCTGGCAGCCTATGCCCCGCTTGCGCAGTTCCGGAGTGTCCGCATGGCCGCTGGGGAACTTGCCGCCCCGCACGAAAAGTACACGCACTCCGAGCAATACTACCGACACCAGAAGCAGAAATACAGTAAGCAAAACTACTTTCATGGTTGATATATTCAGGTTTCACAATGCAAAGATAAGCAAAGTTGTCGCTTTTTTTTCGCCGATTGAATTTATTTTCGTAATTTAGAGGGCTGATAACTTAGAATTTAACATTCTTTCCCAAAGCGCAAACATTTTTATTACTCGGGCCAGCGCAAGCGAAGCCCCCAAACCGATAAAACATCATACTGACGATGACAATCAAAGACCTCAAGCCGGCATTGGTTTTCTCCATCTTCGACCGGATCAACCAGGTGCCGCGTCCTTCAAAGAAGGAAGAAAAAATCCGCAAGTTCCTGCTGGATTTCGCTGCTGAAAACGGTATAGCCGTACGCACCGACGCTATCGGCAACGTAGCGATGAGCAAGCCCGCGACCAAAGGCTGCGAGGACGCTCCCTGCGTGGTGATGCAGGCCCATATGGACATGGTCTGCGAAAGCAACGACAAGAGCTTCGACTTCAATACCCAGCCCATCAAGACTATCGTCGACGGCGACTGGCTGCGTGCCGACGGCACCACCCTCGGCGCCGACAACGGTATCGGCATGGCCGCCGCTCTGGCAGTGATGGTCGACAAGGACCTCGTACACGGTCCCGTCGAAGCGCTCTTCACAGTCGACGAAGAGACCGGACTTACCGGCGCCAACAACCTCGGCGACGGCATGATCGAGGGCGACATGCTCCTCAACCTCGACTCCGAGGACGACGCACAGATTTTCGTCGGCTGCGCCGGCGGCGTCGACACCACATGCACCTTCAACTACAAGCGTTCCTTCGCTCCCACCGACTTCCACTACTTCAAGTTCGAGATTTCCAACGGACTCGGCGGCCACTCCGGCGGCGACATCCATCTGGGCCGCGCAAACGCCAACAAGCTGATGGCCCGATTCCTCTACGCCCTGAGCCTGGAGCACGAAATATCCCTGACCGAAATCGACGGCGGCAACCTGCGCAACGCCATCCCCCGCGCCGCGCATGCAGTGTTCGGCGTCCACACCTCCAGCAAGGAGCAGGTACGCGTGGCATTCAACAAGTTCGTGGCCGACGTCGAGAACGAGTACAAGGACCTCGAGCCCACCATCAAGTTCGAGCTCGGAACCGTCGACCGTCCTGAGTACGCCGTCGATTCGGAAACCACCATGCACCTTATCGAAAGCCTCTACAGCGCACCCCACGGAGTCATCTCCATGAGCCGCGACATCGAGGGCCTCGTAGAGACCTCCACGAACCTCGCGTCCGTCAAGATGCTCGAAGGCAACAAGATACTGGTGACCACCAGCCAGCGCTCAAGCGTCGAAAGCCGCAAGTGGGACATCGCCCGCCAGGTAGAAGCCCTCTTCCGCCTCGCAGGCGCCGAAGTAAGCCACGGCGACGGCTATCCCGGCTGGGCTCCCAACATGGACAGCGAGATACTGAAGATTTCCTCCGAAGCCTACGAGGAACTCTACGGCATCAAGCCTGCCGTGATGGCCATCCACGCCGGACTCGAGTGCGGACTCTTCCGCGCCAAATATCCGAAACTGGACATGGTTTCCTTCGGTCCTACTCTGCAAGGCGTCCATTCTCCGAGCGAGCGTATGTATATCCCGGCCGTAGAGCGTTTCTGGGGCCAGCTGACGCGCACCCTCGAGAAGGTCGGCAAGCTCAAGAAGTAATTCGCCCGTGAGGCGCTTCCTCATACCGGCGGCACTGTTGGCGGTTCTTCCCATGGCGGGAAGAATCCCGGCCGTGCCGCCGG
>USGZ01000114.1 GCA_900554265.1 uncultured Porphyromonadaceae bacterium | reverse complement strand
ACCCGACGTTGGCGGACCTATCCCTTACCGGGGGCAACAGCATAAACATCGGGCGCCTGATACCCCAGATAGTGTTTGTATTCCAGGCTTACGCAGGTCTTTGTCGACTCGGAGCGCGCAGGGCGCAGGAGGCAGTCTACTCGATACCCTGCGGCAACATGAGCAATCTTGTGGCGGCGCTTATGGGCGTGCGCATGGGGCTTCCCGCCGGGGGGATTACAGGGGTCTGCAATGTCAACGACAGTCTCGGCCGCTGTATGCGGGGCGAGAAGGTGCCTGCGGCACCCGTGGCGACCCTGGCGCCCTCGCTGGACACGGTGAGTCCCAGCGGACTGCCGCGTCTGCTTCACCTCACCGGAGGCAATCCGGCCTCGGAGAGGGGGTTGCGTGTGGCCGACGCGGTTACCGACCGCGAGATAGCCGCGGCGGTGCTCCGGCTGCGCGCCGAGCACGGATATACGATCGACCCTCACGGCGGCGCGGCTCTCGCGGCTGCCAATGCTCTCGGCATTCCCGGTGTCCCGAAGGTAGTCTACGCCACCGGCCATCCTGCGAAGTATCTCGATATAATGACTCGAATTACGGGCAGCCCGGTAGAACTACCGGTGCAGCTCAATCGTTTTATGAACGGAAAGCGCCGGATTACCCATATTCCGGCCACTCTTCCGGCCCTGCGCCGCTGTCTGCGGACAATGACCGGCGCCCAGAATAACAGCAACTGAATTTATCAACCAAAAAATCAACCTTATGGCAACTAAACGACAGCTTAAGAAATTCATCCGCAACGCCTGTGGCTGCATTGCGGCAGAGATGATTCTCGCCCGCGCGGCCTTCCCCCAGATCGAACGCAAGAAGGCTTACGACGTTATCCGCGACGCCGCCGCCCTGCAGACACGCACGCTTTCCCGCGTGAATATCGGCTTCGACAAGGCTCCGGACGCCTTCGAGAGCATCCACGCCTACCGCAAGGGGCGCCGCGCATACTATGCCGAGGCTTACTCCCACCTGCTCAAGGAATTCGACGAGGGCATCAACGCCATCGTCAAGGAAATGAACGCTGCCCTGCCCGAAGAGGTGCGCACGGCAATCAAGGAGGCCGTCAACGAATGAACCTGGCCGGCCGCATACTCCGGCTTTTGGGGTGGACCGTGCACCTGAGCGTGCCGGACTATCCCAAGTGCCTCATATGCGTGGCCCCGCATACGAGCAACCTCGATTTCATCATCGGAGAGCTGGCCTATGCGTCGGTAGGACGCAAGGCCGGCTTCCTGATGAAGGAAAGCTGGTTCTTCTGGCCCCTTGGCTGCCTGTTCCGCGCCATCGGCGGCGTACCCGTTCCCCGCGGGCGCAAGCGCGGCAGCAAGTCGCTGACGGAAACTCTCGTCGAACGTTTCCGGAACTCTGACCGTCTGGCGCTGGCCATTACTCCCGAGGGCACGCGTTCCCGTACGACGACCTGGCATACGGGCTTCCTCCACATCGCCCGCGAGGCAGGAATTCCGATAGTGCTCGGCGCAATCGACTACCGCACCCGCGATATTTATCTTGAGCGTACCTTTACCCCTACCGGCGACGTCGAGGCCGACATGCGCGCCGTCAAAGACTATTACAGGCCATTCACGGGAAAGTATCCCGACAAATTCACAGCAGAATGACAACTTTCACCGACAGATTCCGCGTGGCCATGCTGCCGCTGGACATAGCGCCGGCCGACAAGCAGGCTAATTTCAACGCCGTAGAGCGCGCGCTGACAACCCTTCCCGCAGGCACGGACCTGGTTGTGCTTCCCGAGCTGTTCTCTACCGGATTCGTCGACGACGATGCCGCTATGCGCTCGCTCGCCGAGCGGAACACGCAGGAAACCATCGACCGCGTCAAGGCCTGGGCGGCACGCTACAGCTGCGCCATAGCCGGTTCATTCCTGGCATTTACGGCTCCCAGCCTCTATAACCGCGGGTTTCTTGTCGAGCCTGCCGGCGAGGAAACCTTCTACGACAAGCACCACCTCTTTACGCCCAGCCGCGAAGCCAGACTGATGAAGCCGGGCCTGGAGCCTGTCCCTGTGGTGCGTTTCCGCCGCTGGAACATAGCCCTGGCCGTTTGCTACGACCTCCGTTTCCCCGCATGGCTCCGCAACCGCGGCGCACGCTACGACATGCTCGTCCTGCCGGCGAACTGGCCGGAATCGCGCGGCTTCGCGTGGAAGCAGCTTGTCAGCGCGAGGGCTATCGAGAACCAGTGTGCCGTTGTCGGCGCCGACCGCGGAGGCAGCGACGCTTTCGGAACTTACGACGGCATGACCATCGCCTGCAACTGTATGGGCGAGCGCGTCGAGAAAACCAGTCCGGACAGTCTCTGGGTTATCGCGGACTTCAGCAAGGACGCTCAGGATGCCTATCGCTCCAACTTCCCCGCACTCGGCGATGCGGATGAATTCACTCTATAGAGAAAATACAAGGTGACAATTACGGCGGCGAAGCTCAGCGCCGTCATGGGCCAGGACCATACTTCCGGCTCCGCATCCAGGGCCGCGATGCCTTCGCGGCGTATGCTGAGCCACGCTGTTACGACATAGACGGTATTGTTGAGCACGTGGGCGGCCACGGGTAGCCACAGGCTCCGGCTCCACAGCAGCAGATAGCCGAAGTAAGCACCCAGCAGCATGCGCGGAACGAAACCGAGAAACTGGAAATGGATAACGCTGAAAATGAATGCAACAAGCCAGACGGCAACGTGGCGGTTCATACGCGTACAGAGAAGAAGCTTAAGGATTCCGCCTCGGAAAAGCAGTTCTTCCGAGAATCCGGCGGCGACTCCTACTACCAATATGTTGAGAATCAGCGCGGCCACGGACGTATTGCCCACCAGCGCGCCGACGGCCGTCGATGCGTGGGCCTCAATCTCGCGGGCGTAGTCGGCCAGCTCCTGCGAAATCCATTCCAGATGATAGTTGCAATATATCAGGAACTCCTGCGCCGGAACCGAGACCACGAACATCAGCCCTACAAGCAGCAGGCCGATTGCCTTCGGGTGCTCCATCAGGCCCAGAAGCCGGGCGGGACGGCGCGTGGCGAGCATGGCCGTTATCAGCGGCGGCGCTATAAAAAGGAAGATGTCCTGGACTATGGTGCTTAGATAGACTGTCGCCGCAGGTCTGCCCCCGGTGGCTGGAATGATTAAGAAGTAGGTCAGAAATCCGGTAATTATGAACCCGACGATGAAGTTCAGCAGCAGAAGGAGCAGTGCCATCGTCGGCTTTATGTTTAGGTTTACCACGCCTGGAGCGGAGGCGGCTCCGCGGTGCCAGATATCTGTTTTGTTATCGCTCATATTTCAGGTCTTCGTTATCTTATTTTTGTATAGAAGGGGCCGACGAGTGCAGCATATGCTTCGGACGGGCATCCGTCGGCGTTTCTCATTTCAAGCGTCTCCGCCAGGACAGGGCCGTCGGTCAGGCCGAAATCCCAGAGAATCCGTGTCGACGGCTTTCGGGGACTGGTGCGCACGCGGCATATGCGCCGCAGACGCAGTCCGGCGACAGTGGCCGCGAAAAGTATCTCGCTCTCGGCATCGGAAGGCGACACGAGTCCCAGCCGGCCCCCGGGTGCGAGCAGGCGCGCTCCGCGGGCAAGCACCTCGCGGAATCCGAGCCCGGCGGCATGGCGGGCGCCGGCGCGGGAGCTGTCCGGCGACACTGCGCCGTTGGTGAAGTAGGGCGGATTGCTGATAATCAAATCGAAAGGTTCTTCAAAGTCCGTTTGCATGAAATCGCCTTCGGTCATTTCGAGGCGAGCGCTCCAGGCCGAAGCGGCGAAGTTGGCGCGCGCGGCGGCTGCGGCATCCGCGTCGATTTCCACGCCGCATACCGCGGCAAGCGGGCAGCACTGCGCCGCCATCAGCGAGAGAATGCCCGAGCCGGCACCGACGTCGAGCACCGCCGCTGCGGAGGAGTAGGGCGGCAGGAACCAGGCCCCGAGCAAAATGCTGTCGGAACATATCTTCATGCCGCATCCGCGGTCGTCGATACTGAACAGTCTGCAATCAAAAACGGCCATACTCTGCGTGTCGGTTCGGCCGCGGGAGGGTCCCCGCGCCTTCTTTCGCAGGCAAAGTTACGAAAAATCCCTCAGCTTCGGCGTTTTTTAGATGTTTTGGCAAAGGGCGATGGGCGCGGATGCCGGAAAAAGTGTTATATTTGCAGATTGAAGCAATCCCCAGGACGATGAAATTCAAGATAAGTTCGCAGTACAAGCCCACAGGCGACCAGCCCGAAGCCATCCGCCAGCTCGCCGACGGCGTCCTCGAAGGGCGCGAGGCGCAGACGCTTCTCGGCGTGACAGGCTCCGGCAAGACCTTCACCATGGCCAACGTGATAGAGAAGGTGCAGCGCCCGACTTTGATTCTGAGCCATAACAAGACCCTTGCCGCGCAGCTGTACAGCGAGTTCAAGCAGTTTTTCCCCGACAACGCCGTCCAGTACTTCGTGTCCTACTACGACTACTACCAGCCGGAGGCCTACATACCTTCGGTCGACAAGTACATCGAGAAGGACCTGATGATCAACGACGAAATCGAGCGCCTGCGCCTGGCCACCACCTCGGCGCTGCTCTCGGGACGCCGCGACGTGATAGTGGTCTCCTCGGTTTCGTGCCTCTACGGCATGGGCAATCCGGAGGATTTCAACGCCAGCGTAATCGAGGTGCGCAAGGGCGAGCACATTTCGCGCAACGACTTCCTGCGCCGCCTCGTCGCCGCGCTCTACAGCCGCAACGAGGTCGACTTCCAGCGCGGCAACTTCCGCGTCAAGGGCGACACCGTCGATATCCGCCTTGCCTACGAGGATATCATCGTCCGCGTCGTGTTCTGGGGCGACGAAATCGAGAGCGTCGTCACCATCCATCCCGACGACAATGTCCACCTGGGCACCCACGAGAGCTTCAGGATTTACCCCGCCAACCTCTTCGTCACCACCCCCGCGCGCCAGGCCTCGGCCGTGGCCCAGATTCAGCTGGACCTGGGCTCACAGATCAAGTTCTTCAACGAGCAGGCCAAGCTCCTGGAGGCCCAGCGCATCGAGGAGCGCGTGACCTACGACGTCGAGATGATAAAGGAGCTCGGCTACTGCACCGGCATCGAGAACTACTCCCGCTACTTCGACGGTCGCCGTGAGGGCGAGCGCCCCTTCTGCCTGCTCGACTACTTCCCGAAGGACTATCTGACCATCATCGACGAGAGCCACGTGACCATCCCGCAGGTGCGCGCCATGTACGGCGGCGACCGCTCGCGCAAGGTCAACCTCGTCGACTACGGTTTCCGCCTGCCCGCGGCGCTGGACAACCGTCCGCTGAAATTCGAGGAGTTCGAGAGCATGACCAACCAGGTGATTTACGTCAGCGCCACCCCCGCCGACTACGAGCTGGAGAAATGCGAGGGCATAGTCACAGAGCAGGTAATCCGCCCGACGGGCCTCCTCGACCCGCTCATCAAGGTCCGCCCCTCGCTCAACCAGATCGATAACCTGATGGAGGAGATACAGATTCGCATAGAGCGCAACGAGCGCACACTCGTGACGACTCTCACCAAGCGCATGGCCGAGGAACTCAACGAGTATTTCCTCAAGATGCGCATCAAGACCGCCTACATCCATTCCGACGTCGAGACCATGGACCGCATCAAGATACTCGACGGCCTGCGCGCCGGCGTCTACGACGTCCTCATCGGCGTCAACCTGCTGCGCGAGGGCCTCGACCTGCCTGAAGTTTCCCTCGTGGCCATCCTGGATGCCGACAAGGAAGGCTTCCCGCGCAGCCACCGCTCGCTGACGCAGACCGTGGGCCGCGCCGCCCGTAATCTCAACGGCGAGGTGATAATGTACGCCGACAAGATTACCGACTCCATGCAGCAGACCATCGACGAGACCGAACGCCGCCGCGGCATCCAGCTGGCTTACAACGAGAAGCACGGCATCACGCCCAAGGCCATCGTCAAGGCCCGCAACGCCATCGTCGGCATGGAGCTGGACGAGGTCGACCTCGAGGAATCCGCATTGAGCCGCCGCGGACAGGAACCGGTACGCAGCGCAAAGGAGAAGCGTCAGCAGCGCGAGCGCGAGCAGAAACGCGAACGCACCGAGCGCCGTGAGACCCGCGCAGCCGCCAGCGTCCCCTACGCCAGCGAGTACAGCACCAGCGTCGACATCGCCGCCGACCCCGTGGTGGCCTACATGACC
>USGZ01000113.1 GCA_900554265.1 uncultured Porphyromonadaceae bacterium | reverse complement strand
CGACCGAGCAGCATCTGCGTGAAGCTGGTGCCTATGAATCCTGCGCCGCCGGTTACGATGAAGCGCAGACCGTTGATATCCTGCTCCTTATTCATTGCTTTCGGTCGTGGCGAGGTTGGCTATCTGGTCGCGGGCGGTGGCGAGCATGCGCTCGAATTTCTCGCGACGTATGCTGGCGTTGCGCTTGGCCTGGGTGGCGGAGGCGAAGGCGAAGCACTGGCGGAGTTCCTTGCGCAGCGCCGGCGTCAGGGCGAAGCTGGCGTTGCCGCGGCTGCCGACGAGTACCACCTTGTTGGCTCCGGGATGCTCGGCCAGCCAGGGGCCGAAGGCGGCGATAAGCTCGCTGCGGAAGCTGGCGCTCTCAGAGCCGCGCACGCTGACCACCAGAGCCGGAGCGATTGTCTCGCTGCGGCAACTCTGGCTTCCGTCCTTGAGCTCGATGGCGCGGAGGCCGATTTCGCGCCCCTGAACGTTGGCCACAATCATGGCGTAGCCGTCGTCGGTCACGCGCGCCTGGATGCCGGTGGTGCCCATCACGTTGCGGCTTACGCCCTTGGGAAGCCAGTAGCCGTCGATTCCGGCGGCTGCGGGAGCCTGGTGGGCGAATTCGGGCGTCAGGCTGTCGACGGCGATTGTGGCGGCGGCGAGCTGGGCGCTGACCACCTCGATGCTGTCGATGGCGATGCCTTCCATGGCGCGGGCGCGCAGAACGAGGGCCTGGCGGCGGATGGCCGTCTGGCCCGGATAGCGGGCGTTGAGGGTATCCAGGAGCTCGAGGGCGCCGGTATAGTTGCGCTGTTCGATAGCGGCCTCGCTCTGGTTGTAGAGCTCTGTGGCCGAGTCTTTCTCGGCGTCGCCGCAGGAGTATGCTGCCAGCAGCAATGCCGCGGCCATCAGGCATTTAGAGATTACGCGATACATTTTTAACACCTTTTACAGTGGATATTTTCTTGATCAGCTGGTTGAGGGCTGCCGTGTCGTTGATTCCGACGGTCAGTATGCCGCGGAAGATTCCGTCGTTGCTGTCGATGGAAATACTTCGCAAAGATACGGATTTTTCTTTATTAATGATAGAGGTGATGTTGGTAACGATGCCGATATCGTCCTTGCCGACCACTCCGAGGGTGGCCATGAACTGCTCGCCGACGCGTCCGCTCCAGCGCGTGCGGATTACGCGGTAGGGGAAGCGCTCGCGCAGGTGTTGCGCGTTGGGGCAGTCGACGCGGTGGATTTTGATGGCGCCGTCGGCGGAGATGAAGCCGAACACGTCGTCGCCGTAGATGGGGTTGCAGCAGCGCGAGAGCTTGTAGTTCACGCCCTTGATGTTCTCGCCGATAACGATGACGTCGCCGGTCGACGCCGCCTCGGTTTCCTCGGCCGAAGGCTGGAGCATGTAGGTGCTGGCGGAGATGCGGCTGGGGCCTTCCTCGTCGCGCTCGAGGAGTTCCTCGATGCCGTCGACAACCTCGTTGACCTCCAGGTCGCCCTTGCCGAGGGCGGCGAAGAAGCCGATGGCGTCCTTGTAGCCCATGTGCTTGATGGTGCGCGAGAGCAGGGCCTCGGTTATCTCTATCTTCCTGTTCTTCAGGCGACGTTCGAGGAGTTCGCGGCCGAGGTCGGCGGTGTGGTGCTCGTTTTCCTTGAGCACGGCTCGGATGCGGTTGCGGGCCTTGGTGGTCACCACGAAACCCAGCCAGTCGCGGTTGGGTTCCTGCTGGGGCGACGTGAGAATCTCTACGGTGTCGCCCGAGGCCAGGCGATGGTTGATTTTGCGGTTGCGGCCGTCGACGCGCGCTCCGACGCACTTGAGGCCGAGGTTGGAGTGGATGTTGAAGGCGAAGTCCAGCACCGTGGCCCCCTGGGGCAGCTTGTAGAGGTCGCCCTTGGGGGTGAAGACGAACACCTCGTGGGAGTAGACGTCCATCTTGAAGTTGCGCATCAGCTGCATGGGCCCGCTCTCGGCGGCCTCGAGGATGTCGCGCACGTTGTTCATCCAGGCGTCCAGGCCGTTCTCGCTCTTGATGCCCTTGTACTTCCAGTGTGCGGCCAGACCCTTCTCGGCCACGGCGTCCATGCGCCGGGTGCGTATCTGGACTTCGACCCAGCGGTCGCCGGGGCCTTTCACGGTGATGTGCAGGCTCTCGTAGCCGTTGCTCTTGGGTATGCTTATCCAGTCCTTGAGGCGCACGGGATTGGGCGTGTACATGTCCGTAATCAGCGAGTAGGCCAGCCAGCATTCGCTTTTCTCGCGCTCCGGGGCGCAGTCGATGATGATGCGGATGGCGAAGAGGTCGTAGATTTCGCCCAGGGTGTTCTGCTGCTTCTTGAGCTTGTTCCAGATGGAGTAGATGCTCTTGGTGCGGCCCTTGATTTCAAAATTCAGACCCTCGGCCTCGAGTTTGGCCTTGACCGGGGCGATGAAGTCGGCGATATAGGCGTCGCGGCTCACCTTGGTCTCGTTGAGCTCGTGGGCGATGCGGGTATAGACTTCGCGGTTGCTGTATTTCAGCGACATATCCTCCAGCTCGCTCTTGATTTTATAGAGACCCAGGCGGTGGGCCAGGGGAGCGTAGAGGTAGTTGGCCTCGTAGGCCGTGTCGCGCACCATGTTCTCGGCCGGGTGGTGGTTGATGGCCTTCATCAGCACCAGGCGGTCGACTATCATTATGATAATCACGCGGATATCTTCCGCGAACGTCAGCAGCAGCTTGCGGAAGTTGTCGCTCTCGACGGAGGCGCTGCGGCTGTAGAGGCCCGAGACTTTCACCAGGCCGCGCACCAGGCGGGCGATGTCGGCGCCCCAGGTCGCGGAGATTTCTTCCTCGCCGACGCTCCCGCAGCGTGCCAGCGGCGACAGCAGCACGGCGAGCACCATGTTGCGGTCCGGGTCGACATATGTGCAGAGACCTATGGCGGTGGCAATAGCCTGGGCCATAGGATGAAAGCCGAAGCGGTCACGCTCGGTCCGGGCGTGGCGCAGCAGCTCCCGGATGCGGTCGCAATCGTCATCAGTCAGGTTTTCTCCCATGAGAGTGCGCAAACGGTGGGCGTCCTCGAGTGCCCTGCGCAATTCATGGATACGAAGCGGGCTTTGTTCCATAAACCTAAACTTATGTTGTACCTGTTTGGAATATCCACTCGCAAAGATAACGAAAATAATTCCATCGGGCAAGAGTTTATGGAACTTTAGCCAGCAGAAGAAACCGTCATCCTCGAAACCAAGGTTACGCGTCGGCCCGCAAGCGGCGCAGCAGCCGTTGGGGCGGCGCGTCTCGCTCCGACGCAATCGCCGCGTCGTTATAGCGGTTTTCCCGATTAATCCTGATTATTCACGATTCATCAGGATTAATCGGGATACTACCCGGGCTTTTCTGTCCGCCACCCTCGTCCCTCTTAACTCGTCCCTCTTAACTCGTCCCTTTCCCGCGGCGCTTGTGTTAATTATTGGTTAATAGGTGGGCAAAATTGGGCGAAAGGGCTGAAAATGTTGTATCTTTGTGCATTGCTATGACCAGAAAACCAATCGTAAGCCTCCTCGCGCTTTTCGCCGTCTATACCTGCATTTTCGTGCTGGTCAAGCCGGTGTTTATGCTCGCCTACGGCAACGACGCCTCCGCGGCCGACTTTTTCGCCGTGATGTGGCACGGCCTGGCCATGGACATGTCGATGGCCGGCTACCTCTGCGTCCTTCCCGCGCTGCTTCTCATCGCCGGCATCTGGCTCCCCCGCAAGGGCCTGGCTATCGCGCTGAAAGCCTATCTGGCCGTTATCGCCGTCCTCCTGGCCGCGATTATCGTCCTGGACCTGGTGCTCTACGGCTACTGGGGTTTCCGCCTGGACAGCACGCCGCTGTTCTATTTCTTCTCCTCGCCCTCGGCGGCGATGGCGAGTGCCGGCGGCTGCCAGATTTTCGGCGGCATCCTGGCCATTGCGATTCTCGCCGTGGCAATTTATGTGGCTACGGCCCTCGTCTGCCGTATGCCCGAAGTTGGCCTTCGGCGCCGCTGGACGGCTACTGTGCTTATGGTTCTCCTTACCGCCGCGCTCTTCATCCCCATCCGCGGCGGGTTTACCGTCTCGACGATGAACCTCAGCCGCGCCTACTTTTCTGAAAACCAAAGGCTCAACCACGCCGCCATCAACCCGGCCTTCAGCCTGATGTACTCCCTGACGCACACCGGCGACTTCGCCGACGAGTATCGCTTCATGACCGACGATGAGGCAACGGCAATCCTCGAGCGGCTGAATGCTCGCTCCGATAGCCTCGCCGCATCGCCCGACAGCCTCACGCTTCCTCGCCCATTGCTCAGAATCGAGCACCCCGACATCTATCTGCTTATCCTCGAGAGCTTTTCGGCCCATCTGATGCCCTCGCTCGGCGGCGACAGCGTGGCCCTGCAGCTCGACAGCATAGCCTCCCGCGGCCTGCTCTTTACCAACTGCTACGCCTCGAGCTTCCGCACCGACCGCGCCCTGCCCGCCATCCTCAACGCCTTCCCCGCCCAGCCCTCGGCCAGCTTGACCCGCTATGTCGACAAACTCGACCAGCTCCCGGGCCTCGCCGCCACACTCCGCGAAAACGGCTATGCCACAAGCTATTACTACGGAGGCGACGTCAACTTCACCAACATGAAGGCCCTTCTCGTCGACGGCGGTTTCAGCCGCATTGTCTGCGACCGCGACTTCCCCCTCGAGAAGCGCCGCAGCAAGTGGGGTGCCTCGGATGGCGATCTCGCCGCCCTCGTAATCTCCGAACTGCCCGACAATTCGGACGATACCCCGCACTTTACCGCAATCCAGACCAGCAGCAGCCACGAGCCCTTTGAAGTCCCCTACGCCAACCCCCGCTTCGCCGACAGCCCGCAGAAGAACGCCTTCGCCTACGCCGACAGCTGCCTGGGCCAGATAGTCCGCGCCGTCGAGGCCTCGCCGCGCGGCTCGCGGGCGCTGTTCGTAATCGTACCCGACCACCTCGGTGCGTGGCCCCGCGACCTCGAGAACCCCGCCGCGCGCCATCATATACCGCTCGTTTTCGCCGGACCCGCGCTCGCCCGCGCCGGAGAGCGCGACGCCACCCCCGCCCGACATAATCCCCACCCTGCTGGCCGCCATGAATATCGACGCCGCGGCCTTCCCCTTCGGCCACGACCTCTCCGACCCCACACAGCCCCATTACGCCTTCTTCTCCGAACCCGGAATGGCGGCTATAGTCACCGCGACGGATACCGTCGCCATCAACCCTGATGCCGATGCTCTCATCCTCGCTTCCGGCCCTGACTCCGAATTTATGCAGAAGGCTGTAAAAGCTTATCTCCAAAAACTTTACGACACAATCTCAATACTCTGAATACCATGCTCGATTTCCTCTCTCAGGTCGACGCCGACATTTTCATATTCTTCAACCACAGCATACGCTGCGAGTTCATGGACAAGATGATGATGCTCTTCACCGGACGCTTCATCTGGGTGCCCATGTACGCCGCCATCCTCATGATATTCGCCCGCTCGCAGCGCTGGAAAGTACTCGTGGCCATGATAGCCGCCCTGGCCCTGGCCATCACCCTGACCGACCAGACCTGCGCCACCCTCATCCGGCCCTACGTCGAGCGCCTGCGCCCATCGAACCTCGAAAACCCCCTCTCGGCCCTCACCATGATAGTCGACGACTACCGAGGCGGCAGCTACGGCTTCCCCTCCTGCCACGCCGCCAACAGCTTCGCCCTGGCCGTGTTCTTGATACTGGCCGTGCGCAAGCGTGCCTTCACCGCCTTCATCCTCGGCTGGGCCATAGTCAACTCATACTCTCGCCTCTACCTCGGCGTCCACTATCCCGGCGACCTCTTCGTCGGCGCGCTCATCGGCTCCGCCTTCGGCGCCCTCTGCTTCGGCGCCGCCGCCCGCCTGCTCCGCCGCGAGCGCGACAACTACCGCGCCAGCCTCTCGCAGCCCCTGATGATGCTCCCCGTCGGCATCCAGATATCGCCGGCCCTCCACATCCGCGCCATCCCCCTGACCGCCGACCGCCTCATGATGGCCATCGGCCTCCTCACCGCCGCCATCATCATAATCCTCTCGATATAACCCACGTGTATATAATAAAGAAGGCAGCCAGAGATTGACTCGGCTGCCTTCTTAATGTTTTATCGGTGGGAGGGATTAGCGGGTGATGGATTCTCGGATTTTGTCGACGATGTAGCGGACGTGGGCGTCGGTTACCCAGGGGCCGGCGGGG